>QFNN01000058.1 GCA_003240855.1 Sphingomonas sanxanigenens | reverse complement strand
CGCGCTGAAATGCCCAGCGCCTTGGCGATCTGCCAGGCCTGCCAGTTGGAGACGCCGATATAGCGGACATGGCCCTGGCGCACGAGATCGTCGAGCGCGCGCAGCGTCTCCTCGATCGGGGTCGCCGCGTCCCAGCCGTGGATCTGGTAAAGATCGATGTGATCGGTGCCGAGGCGCTTCAGGCTCGCCTTGACCTGATCCATGATGTGATGGCGCGATGCGCCGCGATCGTTGGGGCCCGCGCCCATCGTGCCGAACACCTTGGTCGCAAGCACGACATCTTCGCGGCGCAGGCCGAGATTGCGGATCGCCCGCCCGGTCATCTCTTCCGACAGGCCTTCCGAATAGACGTTGGCGGTGTCGATGAAATTGACCCCGGCATCGAAAGCGGTGCGGACGAGCGCGTCGACATCCTGCTGGCCGACCCCGCCCATATATTCAAAGAAACCCTTTCCGCCGAACG
The DNA here is from genome assembly GCA_003240855.1 of Sphingomonas sanxanigenens. Taxonomy (GTDB): domain Bacteria; phylum Pseudomonadota; class Alphaproteobacteria; order Sphingomonadales; family Sphingomonadaceae; genus Sphingomonas_L; species Sphingomonas_L sanxanigenens_A. The sequence continues at coordinate 17,086 of QFNN01000058.1, read as the reverse complement.
TCATGGTGCCGAGGCAAAGCTCGGAGACATAGAGGCCGGTGGAGCCGAGACGATTATAGCGCATGTGGAAGCTCCCCTGGGTCAGAAGGATGCAAGGCGCCGATCGGGCGCAGGCCGCGGGGAGATGGGCAGAGGCGCGGCAGGCCGCAAGGTAGCCAGGCAAAAATTGTCGGGAACGGCCGCAGGGGTCAGGGGCGCATCTGCCCCGTGCCGCGCACCAGCCATTTATAGGTGGTGAGGCCTTCGAGCGCGACCGGGCCGCGCGCGTGGAGGCGGCCGGTGGCGATGCCGATTTCCGCGCCCAGCCCGAACTCGCCGCCATCGGCGAACTGGGTGGAGGCGTTCAGCATCACGATCGCGCTGTCGACTTCGGCAAGGAAGCGCTCGGCGGCGGCTTCGTCGCGCGTCAGGATCGCGTCGGTATGGCCCGATCCGTGCGCGGCGATGTGCGCAAGCGCGGCGTCGATCCCGTCGACCATCCCCACGGTGCAGATGGCGTCGAGATATTCGGTGTCCCAATCCTCTTCGCTCGCAGGGGCCACGCGCGGATCGATTGCGCGGATGCGATCGTCGCCGCGCAGCGCGCAGCCGGCGTCGGCAAGCGCCGCGAGCAGCGGTGCGGGATCGGGATAGGCGGCGTCGATCAGCAATGTTTCCATCGATCCGCAGACGCCGGTGCGGCGCATCTTGGCGTTGACGACGACCCCGGCCGCGAGCGCCGGATCAGCGTCGGCATGGACGTAGATGTGATTCATGCCGTCGAGATGCGCGAGCACGGGGACGCGCGCCTCGGCCTGGACGCGCGCGACGAGGCCCTTGCCGCCGCGCGGGATGATGAGGTCGATCGTTCCATCCGCGCCGGCGAGCATCGCGCCCACCGCTGCGCGGTCGGCGACGGGAATGAGCTGGATGGCGTCGGCGGGAAGCCCGGCGCTTTCGAGGCCGCGGACCATCGCGCCGTGGATCGCTGCGCTGCTTGCCGCTGAATCGGTGCCGCCGCGCAGAATCACCGCATTACCCGAACGCAGGCAGAGCGCGCCGGCGTCGGCGGTGACGTTGGGGCGGCTTTCATAGACGATGCCGATCACGCCGATCGGCACGCGAACGCGCTGGAGCCGGAGGCCGTTGGGCCGCTCTGTCTCGTCGATGATATTGCCGACGGGCGAGGGCAGAAGCGCGACAGCGGCGACGCCGTCGGCAATCGCGGCGACGCGTTGACTGTCAAGCATAAGGCGGTCGAGCATCGCGGCGGACAGGCCGGCGGCGCGGCCGCGGGCCATGTCCCCGGCATTGGCGGCGAGGATCGCGGCGCTGTCGGCGCGGATCGCATCGGCGGCGGCGAGCAGCGCCGCTTCGGTCCGCGCCGGCGCGGTGCGCGCGAGTATGATCGCCGCCGCTCGCGCTCGGCGACCCATGTCGGCTATCAGGCCGGGGACGGAAGCGGAATCCATCTTCATCGCGCGTCCCTCTACCACGCGAATGCGCGAATGAAACTGGCCAGCACGCCCGATGCTTTGCTAGGCTCGCCATATGACGGGGGAAATTGGCGCAGCCGGAGATCTGGTGACGGGCGGTCTGATCGCGAATGCGATCGAGCGGCCGGCGAGCGGGCATGAGTCGCATGGCGGAAAATGCCTCAATTGCGGAACCGAGCTGATCGGCGAATATTGCCATCATTGCGGGCAGCCGGCGCACCTCCACCGCTCGCTCGCCGCGATCTGGCACGATCTGGCGCACGGCGTGCTGCATTTTGAAGGCAAGATCTGGCGCACGCTGCCCATGCTGCTGTTCAAGCCCGGGCAACTGACGCGCCGCTATATCCATGGCCAGCGCGCGCGCTTCGTCTCTCCGATGGCGTTGTTCCTCTTCTCGGTCTTTTTGATGTTCGCGGTCATCCAGGCGATCGGCGCACATCTGGAGGCGGGGAATCTGGACCTCGCCACGCAACAGGAAGCAAAAGCCGGGATCGAAAAGGAGCTGGCCGAGCTGGGGGCCAAAGGCGCCAGGCTGGAGGCGAAGCGGGCGGAAGCCGCAAGGGCAGGGCAGCCGACCGGATCGATCGACGCCGAAATCAAGGCCAACAGGGACGCGATGAAGGCCAACCGCACCGGGGCCGCCGTTATCGGCATCGGCAGCGCGGAATCGGGCGCTGGTCGCTTCGCCGACGTCAAGACGGGGTGGCCCGCGCTCGACAAGGGGTTCGCGAAAGCCAACGAGAACCCCAACCTCGTGCTCTACAAGGTGCAGACCAGCGCCTATAAATTCTCCTGGGCGCTGATCCCCATATCAGTGCCCTTCGTGTGGCTGATGTTCGCCTGGCGGCGGCGTTACAAAATCTATGACCATGCGATCTTCGTGATCTATTCGCTGTCCTTCGCCACGCTGCTCGCGGTGGGGCTGACCATCGCTTACAAGCTGGGCGCGGCCCCGGGGCTGCTCTGGTCGATCTTCGTTTTTGGCATGCCGGCGCACATGTATGCGCAACTGCGCGGCGCCTATCAGCTTGGCTGGTTCAACGCGCTGTTGCGGACGATGGCGCTGGCCAGCTTCTCGCTGATGGCGGCGGTGATCTTCATCATGCTGCTGCTCGCGCTGGGCGTGCTGGGATAGGGGGCAGGGGCGCATGCTCCTTCCCTGCGGAGGAGCGGAGCGCCTTATCGCAACGCGCCCGGTTTCAGCGGCGCGATGCGGATGCGGCCTTCCTTCAGGAAGGGGGCGAGGATCGTGTCGATCCGGCGTGCGCGCACCGAGCCGATTGCGAGGTTGAACGCACAGTTGGCGATCACGTCCGCGATCTGGACTCCGGGAGAGCGCTTGCTGTCCGCGGTCCTCGCCGTGCCGCAAGGGCCGAGCAGCGCGGCGATATCTGCGCGGACGCTCGCCATGCGCGTCTGATCGTAACGGCCGTCGTCGATCACCACCTGCGCACACCCGCCGCTTTCAGGAAGCAGCGCGCCGACCGTCTGTTCGAGCAGGGCTACATAAAGCTGGAGGTCGATAATGCCTTCGGGAAGCATCGCCCGCCTTGCTTCGGTGACGACGGCGCGGCCGCCGTAGCGATCGAGCGTCTCGAGCACCAGCGCACGCTCGACGAGCGAGATACGGCTGCCTTTCAGTTCTCCCGAAAGCCCGGTGACCGCCTTGAAGCGCTCGACGAGCGCATCGGCCGCCTCGGGAGCGATCGCCACCGCCGCGAAGGTCATCGCGCCGGCGGACAGGCCGCCGCTTTCGTCGCACCAGATGTTCACGCGCGCAGGGGTGGGCAGGCGGATCAGGCTCCCTGCGGAGCCGGACCGCCGAGACCGCCCTTGGGGCGGCGCGTCTTGGGGATCGAACTGCCGCCGCTGACGATCGGCGCGGGGCGATTGCGATCGCCCTCGTTGCGGCCGATATCCTCGCCGGCGATCGCCCGCTTGGCTTCGTCGCCGGTCAGCGTCTCATATTCGAGCAGCGCTTCGGTCAGGCGGTGCAGCTCGTGCAGATTGTCGGTCAGCACCTTGCGCGCCGTCGCTTCGGCTTCCTCGATGAGCGCACGGACTTCCTGATCGATCAGGCGGGCCGTTTCCTCCGAAACATTCTGCGAGCGCGCGACCGAATGGCCGAGGAACACCTCGTCCTGATTGTCGCGGTAGCGCAGCCAGCCGAGCTTCTCGCTCATGCCATATTCCATGACCATCGAACGGGCCATGTCGGTGGCCTGCTGGATGTCGTTCGACGCGCCGGTGTTGAGCTCGTCCTTGCCGTAGATGATCTGCTCGGCGATGCGGCCGCCGAAGCACAGCGCAAGGCGCGCTTTCATCTGCTTCATCGACATCGAGAAGCGATCACGCTCGGGCAGGTTCCAGGTTACGCCCAGCGCGCGGCCGCGCGGGATGATCGTCACCTTGTGAAGCGGATCGCAGCCGGGGACGTGAAGCGAGACGAGGGCGTGGCCGCTCTCATGATAGGCGGTGGCCTTCTTCTCGTCCTCGGTCATCACCATCGATCGGCGCTCGGCGCCCATCAGCACCTTGTCCTTGGCTTCCTCGAACTCAAGCATCGCGACGAGGCGCTTGCCCTTGCGCGCGGCCGTCAGCGCAGCCTCGTTGACGAGGTTGGCGAGATCGGCGCCCGAGAAGCCCGGCGTGCCGCGCGCGATCGTGCGCGAATCGACGTCGGGGGCCAGCGGCACCTTCTTCATATGGACTTCGAGGATCTTCTCGCGGCCCTCGATATCGGGGCGCGGCACGACGATCTGGCGGTCGAAGCGGCCCGGGCGCAGCAGCGCCGGATCGAGCACGTCGGGCCGGTTGGTCGCGGCGATGATGATGATGCCTTCGTTGGCCTCGAAACCGTCCATCTCGACGAGGAGCTGGTTGAGCGTCTGCTCGCGCTCGTCATTGCCGTTGCCGAGGCCCGCGCCGCGATGACGGCCGACCGCGTCGATCTCGTCGATGAAAACGATGCACGGCGCGTTCTTCTTGGCCTGCTCGAACATGTCGCGCACGCGCGACGCGCCGACGCCGACGAACATCTCGACGAAGTCGGAACCCGAAATTGTGAAGAAAGGCACGTTCGCTTCGCCCGCGACGGCGCGGGCGAGCAGCGTCTTGCCGGTGCCGGGGCTGCCGACGAGCAGCGCACCCTTCGGGATCTTGCCGCCGAGGCGCGCGAACTTGCTGGGATCCTTCAGGAAGTCGACGATTTCCTGAAGCTCCTCCCGCGATTCGTCGATGCCGGCGACGTCGTCGAAGGTGACGCGGCCATGCTTCTCGGTCAGCATCTTGGCCTTGGACTTGCCAAAGCCCATCGCGCCGCTGCCCGTGCCCTTCTGCATCTGGCGCAGCACGAAGAAGGCGATGCCGAGGATCAGGATGAAAGGCAGCGACTGGTAGAGCAGGATCTGCCAGAAAGCCGGTTCGTCCTTGGGCTGCGCCGAGAACTTCACATTCTTGGCGATGAGGCGGTCGATCAACTGGGGATCGTTGGGCGCCATCGTGCGGAAGGTGGAATCATTGGTCAGCTTGCCCGTGATCATGTCGGGCGAGATGGCGACTTCCTTCACCGAGCCATCGTCGACGCGCTGGACGAATTCGGAATAGGGAATGCCGTCGGCCGCAGTGGTCCGCGCGCGGCTGTCGAACATCGAAACGAAAAGAATGAGCGCCACCACGACGCCGAGCCAGATCAGCAGGCTCTTCATCCAGGGGTTGCCGTCGGAATCCTTGTTGTCGTTCATTCTCGCTCTCGCTCTGTCGCGTCGAATGTAGGCGCGCAGCGGTTAATGGACAATGGCCGGGCCTAATGATCGCCCCGGCGCGCGGGCGCAGGCGCGAAGGTCCAGCATTCGCCGGGCGTGGCCTTGACCCCGCCGAGCGTCGCGGCCTGCCCGGATTCGAGGCGGTCGAGCAGCGTAGCCAGGCTCGGTCCATCTGCTATCACGCTGAAATCAGAAAGAATTTGTGCGACGGCGCGACGCCGTATCTCCCGCGGAAGGCCGGCATGATCGAAAGCCATGCCGTCCGCCTGCTGCTCGATCCGGTTTTCGGTCACGCGCCGCGTCACCCAGTCGAGTGCGGCTTCCGAATCGGCGAGATGAGCCGCCGACGCGGCGATGCGCAGCGGATCGAGCAGGGGATTCGCCGCGAGCAAAGCGCGGATCGCGGTGCGATCGTGCCGGGCGTCGCGATTCGCAGGATCGTCGACCGGCGTGAGGCCGGCGTCGGTGACGATCGCGACCAGTTCCGCCTTGCGCCAGCCGAGCAGCGGACGGACGAGGCGCAGCCCGGGACGCAGCCAGCGCGCGGCGCGGACGCCCGCCAGCCCCGCCAGCCCGGCCCCCCGGTTGAGGCGCATCAGCAATGTTTCGGCCTGATCGTCGGCATGATGCGCGGTGGCGATGCGCCCGATGCCGCGGATGGCGCACCAATCGGCGAGCGCGGCATAGCGCGCGGCGCGCGCGGCGGCCTGAATCCCTTCGCCCGCTTCGACGACCGAGACGGACAGGACCTGATGTTCGACGCCAAGCGAGGCGCAGATGGCGGCGACGCCGGCGGCCTCGGCGGCGGCCTCGGGACGGAGGCCATGATCGACCGTCGCGGCGATCAGCGCTCCCGGATGCGCCGCGCGCGCGAGGAGGAGAAGCGCAAGACTGTCCGGCCCGCCCGAAACCGCGACCGCGAGCCGATCGTCAGGGGCGACGCCCAGCCGGGCAAGCTCAGCCGCGAAACGCGCCGTTCGCTCCTCCCCCGCCTTGGGGGAGGCCGGCGTTACGGGCATTTGGCGGCCTTGCGCCCTTCCGCCACCTGCGCCTTGAGCGACGCCGGCGCGGTTGCGCCATAGACGTCGCCAAACTCCTCATAGACCTTGCACGCATCGGCGGGCTTTTTGAGCCGGGTCAGCGATACGCCCAGCCAGTAGAGGCTTTCAGGAGCGCGTTCGCCGCGCGGCATCTTCTGATAATTGTCGTAGAAGGCGACCGAGGCGAGCGCCGGCTTGCCTTCATCGAGATAGGCGCGGCCGAGCAGATTCTGCGCATAGCTGGCGCGCTTGCTGTCGGGATATTTGGCGACCACGGTTTTGAACGCCGTCTCGGCCTCGGGATAGAACTTCGCCTGCCACAGCCGGTAGCCGTAGATATAGCCGTCCTCCGCCGGGTCGCCCGTAGCGGGGCGTTCGATCGCCTCGACCGCCGCGTTGCGCGCCGGCGTCTTGGGCGGGGTGGCGGCCGGGCCGGTCGGTCGGGCCTGGGGCGGCGTTGCGCCGCCGGCGGCAGGCGATGGGGGCGAGGCGGCTGGAGCGGCGCCGGGCGCCGGAGCGGAGGCGCTCTCGAGCGCTTTCAGTCGCGCATCATAATCGCCGGTCAGCTTCTTCAACTGGGCGTCGAGCTGGCGAAGCTTGTAGCTATTTTCCTCATTCTGCCCGGTGACCGTCGCAAGCTGCGATTCGAGCGCGGAGACGCGCGCGGTGAGATCGACGAGCGGCGAGGTGGCGGGGACGCCGGGCGCGTCGGGCGCCGCAGTCTGCGGCGCTATTTCGGGTTCGAGGATGGTGCCGCCGTTGGGGAACACCTTCCTCTGCACCGCGCGCATTTCCTTCTCCAGCTTGTTGATGCGCGGGGTCAGCGTGTCGGTCTGCGCGGCTGCGGGGAGCGCGAGGACGGACGAGGCGAGAAGGAGGGCGGTAAGGCTTTTGCGCATTTACAGGTCCGGATGTCGTCGGAGGAATAAGGCTGCATAGCCCGCATGGAGGGGTTTTGTCGAAGTCCGCCGGCGCATTTCGTCGGCGGGGCGCTACGAAGGTGCGGCGATCAGGGCGTCGGCGAGCTGGTCGGCGCGGGCGAGGAGACGGCGGGTGCGGGCGCGGCTGCTGGTGTTGCGGCCGGCGGACGCGCGGCGAGAGCGGCGGCGCTGACCCCGACCTTGTCGATCGTCTGATCCGGCGTCCCCAGCGGCGCTATCGCAACGCCGCCGACGGTGATCGCCAGCGCCTGCGGCCGGCCGGTGCGGATGACGGGGGCATTGGCGTCTGCGGGCAGCTCGTAGCGCTCGCCCGGCTGCATTTCTTTTTCGAACAGCCGCTTGCCCGTCGCGTCGGTGATGCGCAGCCAGACGGTGTCGGTTGCGGTCAGCACCACCTGGCCGGCGGCCGGCGCCGCAGGGCTGGGTGTGGCGACGGGGGCGGCGGCGGGTTTTGCGGCTTCCTCCGCAGGCGCCTCGACGGCGGTGGTGATCGTCGGCGCGGGACCGTTCAGCCAACTGGTCCGCCATACGGCGTAGCCGGCGACGATCAGCAGCGCGACGATCGCCGCCGTCCAGGCGAAGATGCGCGGCGGGACGCGCGCCGGATCGGCCGGCTCGAATGCGACATATTCCGAGCGCTCATGACCATGTTCGCTGATCTGCTGGCGGACCTGCGCGGCCACCGACACCTCGTCGAGCCCGACCGCGCGGGCGTAGGCGCGCGCGAAGCCGATGCCATAGGTCGGCGACGGCAGCGCATCGAACCGGTCCTGCTCGATCGAATCGAGATGGCGCAGCGCGATCCGTGTGCGCGCGGCGACATCGGCCAGATCGAGTCCGGCCGCTTCCCGCCCCGCCTTAAGTCGTGCCCCTACCGAACCCGCAGACGGGCCGGCTTCTTCTTCCGAAATCTCGGCCATTTCCCTCTCCCGGGGAGTGCGCTGCGCCCAATATACCCATGACACGCGAGCGAAGCTGCAAAGTCAACCGAGAAGCCTGCCCGAACCCCTTGATTCCGCGATCAGGCGATTTCGACGCCATTCGCGCTGGCCCATTCGGCCATCGTCGCGCGCATGTCGGCCGGGGGATGATCGAGCCACTGGTCGAGCTTCTCGCGCAGCGGCGCGAGATCGAGCGAACGGATCATCGCCTTGATCGGGCCGACCGCCGCCGGGGTGATCGACAGCCGATCGATTCCGATGCCGAGCAGCGCCATCGCCTCCAGGCTGCGCCCGCCCATCTCGCCGCAGACGGTGGTCGGCACCTTCGCCGCCGCCGACTGGCGCGAGACGCGGCGCAAAAAGCGCAGAATCGCGGGTGACAGCCAGTCATAACGATCGGCGAGCTTCGGATGCGCGCGATCGGCGGCGAACAGGAACTGAGTGAGGTCGTTGGTGCCGATCGACAGGAAGTCGAGCCGGGGCAGCAACAGATCGAGCATCTCGGCCAGCGCCGGCACCTCAAGCATCGATCCATAGCGTATCTGCGTGGGCAACATGCGATTGCGCGCGGCAAGCCATTTGCGCTGCGCCTCGAATAGTTGCTGCGCCTCGTCGAACTCCCAGGGTTCGGAAACCATCGGGAACATGACGTTGAGCGTCCGGCCCGCCGCCGCCTCGATCAACGCACGGGCCTGCGCCTTCATCAGCCCTTCGCGTTCGAGCGCGACGCGGATCGCGCGCCAGCCCATGGCGGGATTTTCTTCCTGCCCTTCATGGTCCACGCGCATATAGGGCAGCGCCTTGTCGCCGCCGATGTCGACGGTGCGGAATACGACGGGGCGATCGCCCGCCGCCTCCAGCACTTCGCGATACAGGCGCTGCTGGCGCTCGCGCTGCGGCATGGTGGCTGAGACGAGAAACTGGAACTCGGTGCGGAACAGGCCGATGCCGTCGGCGCCGGTCAGGTCGAGCGCGGCGACGTCGTCGCGCAGCCCGGCATTGACCATCAGCGTGATGCGCTTGCCGTCGCGCGTGACCGGCGGCTCGCTGCGCAGCGCCGCGAAGGCTGCGCGGCGCTTCTGCCCGAGGACGAGCTTGTTCTCGAAGCTTTCCTCCACCGTCGGCGTCGGGCGGACATAGGCGACGCCTTCGCCGACATCGAGGAGCAGCGTATCGCCCTCGCCGATCATCCGGCGCACGTCCTTGACGCGGCCGAGCACGGGCAGGCCCATGGCGCGCGCGACGATGGTGACGTGCGCGGTCAGCGACCCTTCCTCGAGGACAACGCCCTTCAGACGCCGCCGGTCATATTCGAGCAGTTCAGCGGGGCCGAGATTGCGGGCGATGAGGATCGTATCCTGTCTGAGCCCCATCTGCGCGGCCGTGCCGAGCTGGCCCGAGACGATGCGGAGCAGGCGGTTGGAAAGATCCTCCAGATCGTGCATCCGATCGGCCAGCAGGGGATCGTCGATCTGGCGCATCCGCATCCGGGTGCGCTGCTGGACGCGCTCGATCGCCGCCTCGGCGGTCAGCCCGCTGTCGATCGCCTCGTTGATCCGCCGGCTCCAGCCTTCGTCATAGGCGAACATCTTGTATGTCTCGAGCACTTCCTCATGCTCGCCGCCAACGCCGAATTCGGCCTGGCTCGCCATGCGGTCTATGCCTTCGCGCATCTTGTCGAACGCAGAATAGACGCGGTGGCGTTCCGCCTCGATATCCTCGGCGACGACATGTTCGATATGCACGCGCGGCTGGTGATAGACCGCCTTGCCCCGCGCCATGCCCTCGACCAGCTTCTGGCCGGTCAGCCGGACCATCTGGGTGTTGTGGACCTGTCCCCGGACCGCGCGCTGTTCGTCGACCAGCCCGGCGTTGGCGATCATCTCCGACAGCACCATCGCGACCGTTTGAAGCGCCTCGATCTCGACCTCGTCATAGCGGCGGGGATCGCTGTGCTGGACGCAGAGGACGCCCACCGCTTCCTCGCGCCGCACGATCGGCACGCCGGCGAAACTGTGGAACAGTTCCTCCCCGGTCTCGGGCTTGTAGGCGAAATCGGGGTGAGCGGCCGCTTCGTCGAGGTTGAGCGTCTCGACATTCTCGGCGATCGACCCGACGAGGCCTTCGCCCAGCGCGAGCTTGGTGACGTGGACCGCCTCCTGCTTCAGGCCGCGCGTCGCGAACAATTCGAGCACGCCGTCGCGGAGGAGGTAGATCGAGCAGACCTCGCTATCGAGAGCCTCGCCGATGATGTTGACGACCTGCGCCAGCTTGGCCTGCGGATTGGTCCGCGCAGCCATCACATCGTGAAGGCGGGTGAGAATCTCGCGGGCGGCGGATGCGGCGCTGGCAGGCATAAGACGCTGCTAACAGAGACGGGGCCGCCAGTCTGCCCCTAAGCCTCGTCTGCGGAGCCATTCTATTTTGCCGGGCCTAAAGGCGGATTTTCAGCCCCCTGGGCTGCCGCGCCCTGCGCCCGTGCAGCCAGCCGAAAAGGAGCGGGGAATGGCGACTCGCAGCCTGCTCCCGCGCTCGATCAAGAAAAAGGGGCGCCCGCGAAGGACGCCCCTTTCGTTCCTTCCGCTCTGCGTCAGGCGGCGAAGGCGACGCTCTGGCGGCGGCGCATGGCCACGCCCGCGAGGCCGAAGCCTGAGATTAGCATCGCCCAGGTCGCCGGTTCCGGCACACCCGGAGGCGGCGCGGCGGTGAAAGTGATCGAGCTGAGCTTGAAGCCGTCCGCATAACGGTCCGGGTTGGCGAACGAGGCGCCGATCAGCCAGACATTGCCGAACTTGCCCGCCGAGTTGAGCGCGGTGCTGTAGTTCGGGCTGGTGTTGCCCGACACCACCCAGTCATTGGCGAGCAGCGTCGCGAAAACCGGATTGGCCGTCGAGATCGAGGTGTAGGACGGCGTCGGCGATGCGAAGAGGCTGGCGGTCGCATAGCTGACCGTCGCGTCATTGTCATTCGGGCCGCTCGCCACGTCGTAGGGCGTGAGCACGGCGGAGCTGATGTTGACCGCCTTGTCGAACACCAGGAGGACGAAGTCCTTCTGGCTGACATTGTCGATCGTGTGCGAATTGTTGCTGGCGCCGTTGCCCTCCGACGGGTTGGTCACGCCAAGTCCGCTGCTGTAACGGCCAAGATACGACTTAACGAGCGTGTTGCTGGAATTATAGCTCCACGCGGTCGCCTGCAGATTGACGCCGCCGCCCGAGAACACGCGAACATTGCCGTCCGTGCCGTCGGTCGAGCTGTTGCTGCCGGTGAAAGAGATCGTCGCAGCCGAAGCCGGCGTGGCCGCAGCCAGAGCTGCGCCGGCGACGAGCGCGGACAGAAGAATGGAACGAGTCATGCCTACCCCCAAAAGAAAATGATGCGATGCGACCCCGCATTCTGATTTTCAGGCTGTGCAAGCATTCTGCCATTTCGGCGTAAGGCCGCAAATCCATTATTTCGGGTGGTTAATGAACCAAAGCGGGACATGGTTAATGGAAAGTAACCCGACAGTTGAATCTATGCCTTTGCAAACATGGCATTTGCTTCCGAGGAGCCGGCAAACGCTTCATCCGGCGCAAAACGACTTCAGCCGCGCGCGCGAAGCGCCGATTCGGCCTGTTCCATCAACTCGCGGATGATCGCGGCGACGGGTTCCTCCGCCTTGACCATGCCGACCGACTGGCCCGCCATCACCGATCCATTTTCGACATCGCCGTCGATGACCGCGCGGCGCAAAGCGCCGGCCCAGTAATGCTCGATCTGAAGCTGGGCCTCGGCCATTTCGACCTTGCCCTCGTCAAGCGCCTGCGCAACCTCGCGCTGCTTGGCGGTGAACAACTCGGTCGATGCGTTCTTGAGCGCGCGGACCGGGATGACGGGAAGGCGCGGATCAATCTGCACGCTGGCGATCGCCTCGCGCGCGGAGGCGCGGATGAAGGCTTTCTTGAATGCGGGATGCGCGATGCTCTCGGTCGCGCAGACGAAGCGCGTGCCGAGCTGGACGCCGGCCGCCCCCATTTCGAGATAGCCGGCGATCGCTTCGCCCCTGCCGATGCCGCCCGCGACGAAAACCGGGATCTGATCGGCGACCTCGGGCAGGATTTCCTGGGCGAGGACGCTGGTCGATACCGGGCCGATATGCCCGCCGGCTTCCATCCCTTCGATGACGAGCGCGTCGACGCCCGAGCGAATGAGCTTCTTCGCGAGCGCCAGAGCGGGGGCGAAGCAGATCACTTTCGCGCCGGTCGCCTTGATCGCGTCCAGGCTGCCTGCCGGGGGAAGGCCGCCCGCGAGCACGACATGGCCGACGCCATGCTTGCCGCACACCGCGATCAGATCGACGAGCTGCGGATGCATGGTGATGAGGTTCACGCCGAAGGGCTTGCCGGTCAGCGCCTTCGCGCCGGCGATTTCCGCATCAAGCAGTTCCGGCGTCATCGCGCCGCAGGCGATCACGCCGAAGCCGCCGGCATTGGAAATGGCGGCGACCAGATGGCGCTCGGACACCCACGACATCGCGCCGCCGAGAATGGCGAACTCACTGCCAAGGAAGGCCGCGCCGCGCGCCATCAGGCGGGCGGTGGCGGGATAGGCGCCGCTCAAGCCGCGTCCTCTTCCGCATCGAGGCCATAGGCGGTGTGCAGCACGCGCACCGCCAGCTCTGTATAATCTTCCTCGATCAGCACGGAGACCTTGATCTCTGAGGTCGTGATCGCCTGGATATTGATGCCGCGATCGCCGAGCGTCTTGAACATCGTCGCGGCGACGCCGGCATGGCTGCGCATGCCGACGCCGACGATCGAGATTTTCGACACCTTGGTATCGTGCACCACCTGTGCGTAGCCGATAATGTCCTTCGCCTTGTCCAGCACGTCGAGCGTGCGGGCCAGTTCGGAGCTGGGGACGGTGAAGGTCACGTCCGTCGACCCAGTCGAATGCGCGATATTCTGCACGATCATGTCGACGTTGATGCTCGCCTCAGCAAGCGGGCTGAAGATCGAGGCCACTGCGCCCGGACGGTCGGGCACCGCCGTAAGCGTGATCTTCGCCTCATTCTTGTCATGGGCGATTCCGGTGATCAGATGGCTTTCCATGTCGCTGTCCTCGATCTCGTCGTCGCTGACGATCATTGTTCCGGGAATGGGATTGTCAGTCGGCTCGTCGAAGGAGGAGAGCACCTGCACGCGCACGCCTTCCTTCATGGCGAGCCCGACCGAGCGGGTCTGGAGCACCTTGGCCCCGACGCTCGCCAGTTCGAGCATTTCTTCGTAGGTGACCTGCCGCAGCTTGCGCGCGCGGGGGACGATCCGCGGATCGGTCGTGTAAACGCCGTCGACATCGGTGTAGATGTCGCAGCGATCGGCCTTGAGCGCGGCGGCGACCGCGACGGCCGAGGTGTCCGATCCGCCGCGCCCCAGCGTCGAGACGCGATCGTCGGAGCCGAGACCCTGAAAGCCGGGGATGACCGCGACTTCGCCGCCGGCCATCGCCGCGCGGAGCGCCTCGGTATCGATGTCGACGATGCGCGCCGAGGCATGCGCGTCGGTGGTGCGGATCGGAAGCTGCCAGCCGAGCCAGCTACGCGCCTTCACGCCCAGCGCCTGCAGCGCGATCGCCAGCAGGCCGCTCGTCACCTGCTCGCCCGAGGCGACGACCACGTCATATTCGCGCGGATCGTAGAGCGAGGAGGCTTCGCGGCAGAAATTGACCAGCCGGTCAGTCTCGCCCGCCATTGCGGAAACGACCACGGCCACCTGATTGCCGGCCTCGACCTCGTGTTTCACGCGCCGCGCCACGTTCCGAATACGCTCGGTCCCCGCCATCGAGGTGCCGCCGAACTTCATCACGATAAGCGCCATGGTCGTACCGCTATTCCTTGCCGATACCCGGAAGCCCGTGCCATCCGGGCGCGGCCCTGATAGGGATCGCGAATCATGAACGCAAGCACGCCAGCAACCACGGTCGATCCGCGCGAAGCCGCGCATTTCGGGGCTCTCGCGGAGGATTGGTGGAACCCGCGCGGTTCCTCCGCCATGCTCCACAGGCTTAATCCGGTCCGCCTCGGCTATATACGCGCGGCGATCGACCGGCATTGGGAGCTGGACGCGCGCCAGCGCCGGCCGCTGACCGGGCGGCGCGCGGTCGATGTCGGCTGCGGCGCGGGTCTGCTGTGCGAGCCGCTGAGCCGGTTGGGCGCAGTGGTGACGGGGATCGATCCCGCACCCGAAAGCATCGCGGCGGCGAAGGCGCATGCGGCGGGGCAGGGGCTGGCGATCGACTATCGCGCGGGTAGCGTCGATCAGCTCGGCGAGGGGCGTTTCGACCTTGTCGTCTCGATGGAAGTCGTCGAGCATGTCAGCGATCCCGGCGCCTTCGTCGCGGCGCTGGCGGGCGCGGTGGCCGATGATGGGCTGATGATCCTCTCCACACCCAACAGAACCGCACTGTCGCGGCTGGCGATGATAACGCTTGCCGAAGGACTGGGGCAGATTCCCAAGGGCACGCATGACTGGGATCGTTTCCTGACCCCGGAGGAGCTGACCGCGCTGGTTGAGGCGGCGGGAATGAAGGTGACGGACGTGACCGGCCTCGGCTTCTCGCCGACCAAAGGCTTCGCTCTCGGCGACGATGCCAAGCTCAATTATCTGCTGACGGCGGTGCGGGCATGACCGGGCTGCGCATCGTATCGCTGCTGCCGAGCGCCACCGAAGTTGCGGTCGCGCTCGGCTTCGAGGCGAACCTCGTCGGCCGGTCGCACGAGTGCGATTTCCCGCCGGCGGTGAGCGACTTGCCCGTCTGCACCGCGACCAAGCTGGAGAAGGGGCTGTCCTCGGGCGCGATCGACCGCCGCGTGCAGGAGATCGTGCAGCAGGGGCTGTCGGTCTATGAAGTCCATGCGGCGCTGCTCAAGGATCTTAGGCCCGACGTGATCCTGACGCAGACACAGTGCGCGATCTGCGCGGTGACGCCCGACGATCTTAGCGAAGCGCTTAATAGCTGGGTCGGCGATGCGCCCGCCCTCGTCTCGCTCGCGCCTGACAATCTTGACGATGTGTGGGGCGATTTCCGCAGCGTGGGCGCAGCGCTGGCCATCGATCCCGAGCCGGTGATCGCAGGGCTCAAGGCGCGGCTGGACGATCTTCGCCGGCGCGTCTCCGCGTTCGGGCGCCCGCGCGTTGCGGCGATCGAATGGATCGAGCCGCTGATGGGCGCGGGCAACTGGATCCCCGAACTGATCGGAATCGCCGGCGGCGAGAGCCTGCTGGCGACGCCGGGCGAGCATTCGCCCTGGGTCGATTTCGAGGCGCTAGCGGCCGCCGATCCCGACGTGATCGTGTTGATGCCATGCGGTTTCCAGATTCCGCAGACGATCGCCGATATGCCGCCGCTGACCGGGCGCGCAGGATGGCGCGATCTGCGCGCGGTGCGCGACGGGCGCGTCTATGCAGCCGACGGGCATCATTTCTTCAACCGGCCGGGCCCGCGCCTGATCGAATCGGCCGAGATATTGGCCGAACTGATCCATGACGGGAAAATCGCGCCCGTGCATCACGGCCGGGGCTGGGTGCGGGTCGAGGGGGACTGACTGCGATGCCCGCCTCGGGGCGTACGAGCGGAGGGGGTGGCGGCGCATGATCGTTGATTCAGCGCCGCGCGTGCGGATCATTGTGCTGGAAGTGTGGAAGCCGCTGGCCGTGCTGTTCATTTGGGATTGCGCGGTGACCGCCTTCTACTTCTTCCTCTCGCCGTTCGACGCGCCTGATCTGCCGATCACGCTGTTCGGCACCGCCGTCGCGCTGTTTCTCGGCTTTCGCAGCAATTCGGCCTATCAGCGCTGGTGGGAAGGACGGGTGCTGTGGGGAGCGATGATCAACGCCTCGCGCAGCCTTGCCCGCATCGCCATCAATTATCTGCCGCGGGATCGGCAGGCGGCGCGCGACATCGTCATGCGCCAGATCGCCTATGTCCATACGCTGCGCTACAGTCTGCGCCGCGAAACGCCCGACGCCGATCTGGTGCGCCTGCTGCCGGCGGATGAGGCGGCGGCGGCGATGGCGCGGAAGAACCCGGCCAATGCGTTGCTCGACGATATCGGCGCGCGGATCGCACAGGCGCGCGCGGAAGGACGGATCGACACGATCCTGCAGGCCCAGTTTGAGCGCGTGCTGATCGACATCGCCAATGCGCAGGGCGGGATGGAGCGGCTGAAGAATACGCCGTTGCCGATGCAATATCGTTTCCTGCCCGCTTTCTTCGCGCGGCTCTTTTGCATGTTGTTGCCCTTCGCGCTCGTCGACACGCTGGGCTTTGCGACGCCGGTGGGATCGACGGTGGCGGGGCTGATGTTCCTCGCCGCGCTGCAGATCGGCGACGATCTCGTCGATCCCTTCGCCAACAATGTCCACGACGTTCCGCTATCGGCCATGTGCCGCACGATCGAGATCGATCTGCTGCAGGCCATCGGCGATCAGGCGCTTGCTCCGCTCGCCCCGGAAAAGGGCGTGCTCTGGTAAGGGCGTGCTTGCTTCAGGCCGGCCTTATGCGTTCTCCAGCATATTGCCGGGGCGCAGGCGAGCGGCGTCGCGCGCGGGCGGCAGGCCGAACAGCCGCGCATATTCGCGGCTGAATTGCGATGCGCTCTCATAGCCGACCGCGAAGCCGACGCGCGCCGCTTCGCATTGCTCGGCGAGCAGGCGGCGTCGCGCTTCCTGGAGGCGAATCTGCTTGTGATATTGCAGCGGGGTCATCGCGGTCACCGCCTTGAAGTGGCGGTGGAAGGATGAGCTGCTCATGCCAGCCAGCGAGGCGAGATGATCGATACGCAGCGGCTCGGCATAGTGGTTGCGAATCCAGTCGGTCGCGCGCCTGATCTGCGACAGGCGGCTGTCCGAGCGCGCGATCTGGCGCAGCATCGCTCCTTGCGGC
>QFNN01000057.1 GCA_003240855.1 Sphingomonas sanxanigenens | reverse complement strand
GCGATCGCAGGCCCTCCGAACGGCTGGCGCGCGATCCCGACAATCCCGACGCCCGGCTCGATGTCGGGCTCGACGAATCGATGGACGCATCCCACCGCCGCCAGCTCCGTCATTGCGAGCGCAGCGAAGCAATCCAGAAGGCCCCGGCATCGCCCTGGATTGCTTCGCTGCGCTCGCAATGACGGGAAGGGGGTGCTGTGCCGTCTCGGCCCCAGGCGCTATTCGACCCCCGCCGCCGTTCGGGCTGAGCCTGTCGAAGCCCGGTCCTGCCTTTACGCTCCGATGCGCTTCGGCACTGTTGCGATGCTGCAACGCCTGTCGCGCAACTGAACAGTTTTCCGCGCCGCGTAGCAATTCTGTTGCAGCGCAGCACAGTTTCTGATCCGATCCTGTCGTGAAGGCGACAGGCGGTTAATGCGCCGGTAAGCGGGAACGGCGCATGATCCGCCTGATGGATCGGAGGCAAAGACGATGAGTTCGGGGGCAAGGCAGGCTGCCGGCGCACTGGCTCTGGCCGAGATGCGTGAATTTGCGAGCTTTGAAGCGGCGACGCAGCGTTACATCCGTCGTTCGCTCGATGTCGGGCTTCGGCGGATCGACGCGATGAAGCTCTGGTCGCGCGACGTGGTCGAGGCCGCCAGCATCCGTGCGCAGGCCCGCGTCTATGACCGGCTCGACGAACTCCGCGCCCGCGTTCCCGACGATAGCGGCCTCGATGCGATCGAGCCGTTCATGGCGCCGCTCGTCACCGTTTCGGCTTTCGACCTCGGGCAGAACCGGCTCAACAGCTTCGCCGCCTATCGCTTCCTCTACGAGCGGCTGATCGGCGCCAATGCGCGGCCCTGGCTGCCCGGCGCTTTCTGTGCGGCGGCGGCGCTCCCGCATCTCCACCCCGACAAAAGGCGTGCGCTGCTCCAGTCGATCAGCGAGGCTGCGGCGACCGCCCCCGGCTGGTCGAACCGCGAGCCGGGTTTCTATCCCGCCTGGGTCGACAAGGTGGACGTGACCGCGCTTCCCAACTGAGCGTCACGCTGCTGCTGTAGGGAATGGCGGAAACGCGCGATTTCCGGATGCGAAGTTGACAAAGTTGAGACGCTGGAGCGCAGGTCTCAACGTCGCAATTCGGCTGTCAAAGAGCGTGCGGCGTCAGTCGCGCGGCAAGCCTAGCATCGCCGCGCCGCTGTAGGACAGCGGCATTGGCGGGCATCAGCCGCGCATCGCGCTCGCCAGCTTCTCGCTCGTCACCGGATAGCCCCGATCCTCGGGGATGCAGAGCAGCCGTTCGCCGTCGCGTTCCTCGATCCATGGCGTGATCGTCTCGGGTGCGACGGTGCGCGCATGCGCCACTGCGGCGGCGAAGTCCGCGAACTGGGCGAGGCGTTCGAGGTTGCGGCGCGTGGGGAAGATGATCTTGCCTTCGCCCCTGTCGCACGCCGCGATCACTTCGGCCGCGCCGGCCCAGAATACGCGGACATTCTCGGTTGCGTCGACCACCGGCTCGGGCGCGCCTTCGGGAAGCTCCGCCAGATAGAAGCGCGTGTCGAAGGTCCGCGCTTCCTTGAAATTGGGCCGCCAGCGCGCGAACGGTTCGAGCCGGTCGAGCAGGGGGGCGATCCCCGCGATCGCCAGCGCGTCGCCCAGCGCCATGCCCTCGTGGAGCCGCGCGCGCAGCTCGGCCAGCGCCTCGCCGCCGGGCAGCGGATCGAGCGCGGGGGCGACGCCGCTTTCCTCGATCGTCTCGCGGATCGCCGCGACGCGCCCGGCCGCATCGTCAGGATCGAGCGCGCCGCCGATCGCCGCCGCCAGTTCGCGATCGGCCGGGTCGATCCGCCCGCCGGGAAAGACGAGCGCGCCCGCCGCGAACGCCATCGATCCCGCGCGCTCGACCATCAGCAGCTCGGGCGGCGCGTCGGCGCGGTCGCGGAAGAGGACGAGCGTGGCGGCGGGGATCGCGGGATCGGTCATCGCGCGATGCTATGCCTGCGCCGCCTCGGGTTGCCCAGCCCGCAGTTGACAGTCGCGCGCCCGCCCGCCTTGATCGCGCGATGGCAACGACACCGCTTCGCCCGATGACCTTTGACGCCGCGATGGCGCTGGGCTGGAACCATGCGCGCGCCGGCCGGCTCGAAGAAGCGTCGCACGCCTTTGGCCGCGCGACGGCGATCGCGCCGGGGTCGCCCGTCGCCTGGCGCGCGCTGGCCGATACGCGCCATGCCGCCGGCGATCGCCGGGGCGGCGACGCCGGGCATATGCGCGCCATATCGCTGTCGGTGCGCGAGCCGCGCCTCGTCGAGGCAGCGCGCGCCATGGCCGAGGACAGGCTGGCGTCGGCCGAGCCTCTGCTGCGCGCGCAACTGAAGGATGCGCCGACCGACGTTGCGGCGATCCGCATGCTGGGCGAGCTCGCAACGCGCCTCAGCCGCTATGGCGATGCCGAGCGGTTGCTGGGCCGCGCGCTCGAGCTTGCGCCGTCTTTCGACCCCGCGCGCCACAACCTCGCGGTGATCCTCTACCGCCAGACCAAGTCGCCCGAGGCGCTGGCCGAGGTCGAGACGCTGTTGAAGCGCGACGCGCAGAACATCGCCTACCGCAACCTGAAGGCGGCCATCCTCGTCCGCGTCGGCGATTATGAGACTGCGATCGCCACCTATCGCAAGGTGCTCGCCGATCAGCCGAAACAGCCCAGGGTCTGGATGAGCCTGGGCCATGCGCTCAAGACGGTGGGCGACATTCCCGCCAGCATCGACGCCTATCGCCGCAGCATCGATCAGCAGCCGGGGCTCGGCGAAAGCTATTGGAGCCTCGCCAACCTCAAGACCTTCCGCTTCGAGGAGAGCGAGCTGGCGGCGATGCGTGCGCTGCTGGCCGGCGACGCGCTGTCGCCCGAGGATCGCTTCCATATCCAGTTCTCGCTGGGCAAGGCGCTGGAGGATGCGGGCGACCACGCCGCCTCCTTCACTCATTATGCCGAGGGCAACCGGCTGCGGCGCGAACTTCTGCATCACGATATCGGCGAACTGACCGACCAGCGCGAACGCGCCGGGCGGCTTTATACGCCGGCTTTCTTCGCCGCGCGCGCCGACGCCGGCGGCCCCGCGCCCGATCCGATCTTCGTCGTCGGCATGCCGCGTTCGGGATCGACGCTGGTCGAGCAGATCCTCTCCAGCCATCCGCTGATCGAAGGCACGATGGAACTGCCTGACATGACGACGATCGTCCGTCGCCTCGCGGGCAGGAAAACGCGCAGCCAGGACAGCGACTATCCCGAGATCGTCGGCACGCTCTCCGCTGCGGAGCTGACTGCGCTGGGCGAGGAGTATCTCGATCGCACGCGCATCCAGCGCAAGACCGACCGGCCCTATTTCATCGACAAGCTGCCCAACAATTTCCTGCATGTCGGGCTGATCCGCCTGATCCTGCCGAAGGCGAAGATCGTCGACGTGCGCCGCCATCCGCTCGGCTGCTGTTTCTCCGGGTATAAGCAGCATTTCGCGCGCGGGCAGGCGTTCAGCTACGATCTGGCGGAGATCGGAACCTATTATGCCGATTATGTGCGGCTGATGGCGCTGTGGGATGCGGTGCTGCCCGGCCATGTCCACCGCGTCACCTATGAGAAGCTGGTCGCCGACATGGAAGGCGAGACGCGCGCGCTGCTGGCCTATCTGGGGCTTGATTTCGATCCCGCCGTGCTGCGTTTCTACGAGACGCGGCGCGCGGTGCGCACGCCCAGCGCCGAGCAGGTCCGCCAGCCCATCTACGCCGACGGGCTGGAGCAGTGGCGTCATTACGAAGCCTGGCTTGGGCCGCTCAAAGCCGCGCTTGGGCCGGTGCTCGATCATTACCCCGATCCCCCGCCGCCTGTAGTATAATTGCAACATCCCGCAGGATTGCGACCGGACGTTGTGCGGCGCGGCATGAGTGCGCTTGACAGGATTTCGGCCCCGTAACAGCCTCGTCATATCAGGCAAATTGGGGGGTTGTTGATGAAGTCCGTTGCCCGCGCAGGCGTGAAAACCTTGTTTGTCAGCGCCTTGCTCGCATCCTCAAGCCTTGTGGCCGCGCAGGCGACGACGCCTGCCGAAACCGGCTCGTCCGACGCCGTGGAGGGTCTTGGCGACATCGTCGTCACTGCGCTCAAGCGTAACGATACGCTGCAGAACATCCCGCTGGCGATCACGGCGATCGACACCAAGAAGCTCGATCAGTTGCAGGTCGCGGACTTCTACGATTACGCCCGCTATCTGCCCTCGCTGTCCTACCAGTCGATCGCGCCGGGCTTTTCCAACGTCTATTTCCGCGGCATCGCGAGCGGCGAGAACGCCAATCACTCGGCGCAGTTGCCCAGCGTCGGCACATATCTCGACGAAGCGCCGATCACGACGATTCAGGGCGCGCTCGACATCCATGTTTACGACATTGCGCGCGTCGAGGCGCTCGCCGGCCCGCAGGGCACGCTCTATGGCGCGTCGAGCGAGGCGGGCACTGTCCGCATCATCACCAACAAGCCCGAACTGGGCAAGTTTTACGGCGCGGCGAACGCGGAGGTGAACACCGTGCGCCACGGCGATCAGGGCTATGTCGGCGAAGGCTTCGTCAACATTCCCGTCGCCGACATGATGGCGCTGCGCGTGGTCGGCTGGTATGACCATGCGGGCGGCTATATCGACAATATCTATGGATCGCGCACCTTCCCGACGGGCAATCTCACGGTCAACAACGCGCCGTTCGTGAAGAAGAATTATAACGACGTCGATACTTATGGCGGGCGCGCCTCGCTGCTTATCGAGCTTGACGATAACTGGACGGTCATGCCCCAGATCATGGGGCAGAAGCAAAAGACCAACGGTTCGTTCGCCGAGGAGCTGGGCCTCAAAAAATATCAGACGATCCAGTATAATCCTGAAAAAATCCAGGATAACTGGTATCAGGCTGCGCTGACTATCACCGGAAAGATCGGCAGTTTCGACCTGACCTATGCGGGTGCCTATCTGAACCGCAAGGATCATACCCAGTCCGACTATTCCGACTATGCCTATTATTATGACGCACTGTTCGGATATGGCGCTTATTATGTCGACAATCAGGGGAACCCGATCCCCAACCAGCGCGTCGACGGCTATGACCGCTACAAGAAGATGAGCCATGAGCTGCGGCTGAGCTGGCAGGGCGATCACGCCCACTGGGTGATCGGCGGCTTCTATCAGCGCCAGACGCACAATATCGAGCAGCATTACATCATCGACGGGCTGGCCGACGCATTGTGGGTCGATCCTTCGGCGCCCGACAATATCTGGCTGACCAAGCAGCGCCGCATCGATCGCGACTATGCGGCCTTTGGCGAGCTGACCGTCAACCCGACCGACAAGTGGGAAGTCACGATCGGCGCGCGCGTGTTCAAGTTCGATAACTCGCTCGTCGGTTTCTACGGCTATGGATCCGGGTTCAGCGGATCGACGGGCGTGGCCGCCTGCTTCGGGCCGACGATCGTGCCGGGCAGCCCCTGCACCAATCTTGACAAGCGCGTGAAGGACACGGGCTTCACGCACAAGATCAACGTCACCTACAAGATCACGCCGAACAAGCTGATCTACTTCACCAATTCGCGCGGCTTCCGGCCGGGCGGCATCAACCGGCGCGGCACGCTGCCGCCGTACAAGCCCGATTTCGTGCTCAACTACGAAGCGGGCTGGAAAACGAGCTGGTTCGACAATCGCCTGCGGTGGAACGGCGCGCTTTACTGGATCGACTGGAAGGACATCCAGTTCTCCTATCTGGGCGCGAACGGGCTGACCGAGATCCGCAACGCCGGCAACGGCCGGTCGCGCGGCGTGGAGACCGAGATCACGGCGGCGCCGATCCGGGGCCTGACGCTTACCCTGTCGGGCGCCTATACCGACGCCAAGCTCAAGACGCCTTATTGCCGCATCGCCAATCCGCAGTTCGACTGCTCGATTCCCGGCGGCAACTTCACGCAGGCGCCTGCGGGAACGCGCCTGCCGATCACGCCCAAGTTCAAGGGCAATGTGCAGGCGCGCTATGAGTTCGATGCGCTGGGCGGCACCGCGCACGTTCAGGCGGCGGGCGTCTATCAGAGCAAGATCAGCTTTGATCTGCGCACCGTCGAACGCGGCATATTGGGCGATCAGAAGGGCTATGGCACCGTCGATTTCGCGGCGGGCTGGGACAAGGGGCCGTATAGCGTGGAGCTTTACGTCCGGAACGCTTTCGACGTGGAAGGCGGCACTTTCCGCACCACCCAGTGCGCGGTGCAGACGTGCGGCGGCACCGTCTATTCCTTCCCGATCCAGCCGATGACCATCGGCCTCAGGCTGGGGACCAAGTTCTGACTTATCGCTTGCGCCCGTCCGCCGGGTTCGGTTGAACCTTGGCGCGATGAGCGAGAAGCGCCCATTCGGTTTCTGGACGGCCACGGCGCTTGTCGTCGGCGGCATGATAGGCTCCGGCATCTTCATGCAGCCCGCGCAGCTTGCGCACTATGGCTGGGCCAGCGTCCTTGCCTGGGCGATCAGCATCGGCGGCGCGCTGGCGATCGCCTGGTGCCTGTCCAGCCTGGCGTCGCAGATGCCGGAGGAAACCGGCGCGATCGCGATCACCGCGTCGGTGCTCGGCCGGCTGGTCGGGGTGCTGGTGGGGTGGAGCTACTGGATATCGGTCTGGACGGCGGTGGCGGCGATCGCGATCGCCGCCACCGCCTATATCTCGGTCTTTCTGCCCGCGCTGAACGCGCAGCCAGCCTATGGAGCGCTTTGCTCCGTCGCGCTCATCTGGCTGATGACGCTGCTCAACCTGGGCGGCGCGCGGCTTGCCGGGCGGTTCCAGCTCGTCACGACGATATTGAAGCTCGTGCCGCTCGCCGTCGTCATCGTCATTGCGGCGTGGCTCGCCTGGGCGGGCGCCCTCGCGCCGCCGTCGCTGCCCGCCGGTTTCGGCGTCGCGGCGCTCACCGCGCCCGTCACGCTCACTTTCTTTCCGCTGGTCGGGTTCGAGACCGCCTCCGTCGCGGCGGAGCGCGTCCAGCGGCCCGAAGTGACCATCCGCCGCGCGACCATGGCGGGGACCGCGCTCACCGGGCTGCTTTACATCGTCGTCTGCTCGGGGATCGTCCTTGCGTTGCCGGCGGATAAGCTTGCGGCGTCGGCCGCGCCCTTCGCCTTGTTCGTCGAAACCTACTGGGGGCCGGGTGCGGCGTTGATGATCGCCGCCTTTGCCGCGATCGCGGCGATCGGCGCGCTCAACTGCTGGGTGCTGATCCAGGGCGAAGTGCCGCTGAGCATGGCTCGCGCCGGGCTCATTCCCCGCTGGTTCGCCAAAACCCGGCGGCACGACGCGCCGGCGCGCGTGCTGATATTATCCTCGGTCGCCGCCAGCCTGCTCGTGCTGTTCACGGTCAGCGGATCGCTGGCGCGCCTGTTCGAGATCGTCCTGCTGATTACTACATCATCGTCGCTGTGGTTTTATCTCGCCGTCTGCATCGCGGCGCTCGTGCGCCGCGTCGCGACGCCTGCGGCGCTGCTCGGCGCGGCCTTCGCGCTCTGGGCCTTGTGGGGAGCGGGCGTGGCGCCAAGCGCGTTCAGCCTGCTACTGACGCTGACGGCGCTGCCGCTCTACCTCATCAGCCGAGGGCGCGGAGCCATGCCACGGCCTGCGACGCCAGCAGGATGACGTTGAGCGCGATCAGCAGCCCGATCAGCGCATATTCGCCGCGCGTGAGGGGTTTGTCATGGCGCCATCGCATCAGGCGGGCATAGTCCCTTGCCATTCCGCGCCGTGTGGGAAGCCGCGCCGGAATGGACCAGACCGGGCCGCTTAAACCTCCGAATCGCATCAGCTTGTTCAACGCTCGTAAAACAGCTACGCCCAAACCCTATTTCCCCCTGATAAGCTGGCAGGAATGTCCCGCGCCGCCTTCCACCGCGCCGATCCCGACGTCCGCCGTCTCGAGCTGATCGAGGCTGCCGCGCGCGTGCTGGCGCGCAGCGGCGCGACGGGCGCCTCCGTCCGCGCCATCTGTGCGGAGGCGGGCGTCTCGCCCGGTCTGCTCGGCCATTATTTCGCCGGGGTCGATGCGCTCATCGCCGAAACCTATCGCCATGTCGGCGAGAAAGTGGCGGGCGTGCACGGCGCGGCGATGCTGGCGGCGGGCGACGATCCGCGGGCGCAGCTCCGCGCCTATGTCACCGCTAGCTTCGGCCCCGAGATCGTCGATCGCGCGCTGCTGTCGACCTGGCTGGCCTTCTGGAGCCTCGTCATCTCCGATCCCGCGATCGCGGCGCTCCACGGCGATATCTACGCCGATTATCGCCGCACGATCGAATCGCTCGTCGCCCGATGCGCGCCGCAGCGCGACGCCCGCATCGCCGCGATCGCGATCGGCGCGCTGGTCGACGGCCTGTGGCTTGAGCTGTCGCTCGACCCCAGCGTGTTTACGCCGGCCGAGGCCTGCGCGATCGTCGAGGACTATCTGGAAAAGCTGATCTAAATTCGCCGGTGCGGCCCGGCATTCTGTCTGCGCCATTTTGCGCTGGTCTGGCTGGTGGAGCCGAAGGGAATCGAACCCTTGACCTCGTCATTGCGAACGACGCGCTCTCCCAACTGAGCTACGGCCCCTCGCCAGATTCTTCGCGGGCTGCCCCGCGAGGTCGCACCCTGTAGCGGCAGCTTTCGGGGGATGCAACAACCTCTTTTACAAGATCGTGACCGCGTATCCGGGCGGCGATGCGGCGTCACGCCTCATTCTTTCCGGCGTCGCCGCTACAGCGCCTTGTCGCCATGTTCGGTTTCGGAATAGGACTGAATGTGCAGATGAATTGAGGAGAGATGAAATGGCACGCGCCTGGCACCTGAAATCGCGCCCCAAGGGCGAGCCCGTGATCGGCGACTTTGAATTGAAGGGGCTTCCCGATCAGGCCCTGGCGGACGGCGAGATTCGCGTCCGCAATCTCTGGCTTTCGGTCGATCCCTATATGCGCGGGCGGATGAACGACGTGAAATCCTATGTGCCGCCCTTCCAGATCGGCGAGCCGATGACGGGCGGCGCTGTCGGCGAAGTGATCGAGAGCCGCAACCCCGGCTTCGCGGTGGGCGACAAGGTGCTCCATATGGCGGGTTGGCGCGACGAGGCGATCGTCGCGCCCGAGCTCATGCCCACCAAGCTGCCCGATCTGGGCGTGCCCGACGAGACCTGGCTCCACAATCTGGGGCTGACCGGCGGCACCGCCTATTTCGGCCTGCTCCGCGCCGCGAGCGCCAAGGAAGGCGATATCGTTTTCGTCTCGGCTGCGGCGGGCGCTGTCGGATCGGCAGTGGTGCAGATCGCCAAGCTGAAAGGCATGACGGTGATCGGATCGGCCGGCGGGCCCGACAAATGCGCCTGGGTGAAGGAACTCGGCGCCGATGCCTGCATCGATTACAAGGCCGGGCCGGTGCTGCCCCAGCTTGCCGAAGCCGCGCCCAAGGGCATCGACGTCTATTTCGACAATGTCGGCGGCGAGCATCTCGACGCGGCTTTCGCGACCGCGCGGCAGAATGCGCGCTTTGCGATCTGCGGCATGATCGACAGCTATAATGACGGCAAGCCGCAGGAACTGCGCTACCTGATCCGCACCATCCCCACGCGGCTTCGCATGCAGGGGTTCATCTATACCGACTATATTTCCGAGTTTCCCGCCTTCACGCAGGAAATGGCGGGCTGGGTGAAGGCCGGCAAGGTGACGGCGCGCACCACGGTGAAGGAAGGGCTGGAAAGCACTGTCGACGCCTTTCTCGGCCTGTTCAAGGGAAGCAACACCGGCAAGATGCTGGTGAAGCTTTAAGGCTGGCGCGCGTTTCTGAAGTCATTGCGAGCCTGGCGAAGCAATCCGGAACGATGCCGGGCATCCCTGGATTGCTTCGCCGTTTCGCAGTGACGAAAGGGGTTACAGTACGCCCTTGAATGTGTCGCACTGGGCGGGGTCGCCGCTGTCGATGCCGCGCTTCAGCCATTCCATGCGCTGCGCCGAGGTGCCGTGGGTGAAGCTTTCGGGCACGGGGCGCTGGCCCGCCGCCTTCTGCAACGTATCGTCGCCGATCGCATTGGCGGCCGTCATGCCTTCCTGCACGTCGCCGGGATCGAGGCGGTCGCGATTCTGCGCGGCCCAGACGCCGGCATAGCAATCGGCCTGCAATTCCATGCGCACCTGCAATTGATTGGCCTGCGCCTCGCTGCCGCGCGACTGGGCGGCGCGGACCTTGTCCGAAATGCCGGTGATCGTCTGGATATGGTGGCCCATCTCATGCGCGATCACATAGGCCTGCGCGAAATCGCCGGCGGCGTGGAAGCGGTTCTGAAGCTCGTTGAAGAAATCGGTGTCGAGATAGATGCGGTTGTCCGTCGGGCAGTAGAATGGCCCCATGGCCGATTGCGCCGCACCGCAGCCGGAGCTGCCATTCTGGCTGTAGAAAACCAGCTTGGCGGGGGTGAAGCGTTCGCCATGCTGGGCGAAGATCTTGCTCCACGTATCCTCGGTGCTGGCCATCACCTGGCAGGAAAAGCGGCTGGCGGCGTCGATCGCGCAGCTTTGCGCCGCCGTCTTGCCGTTGGTCACCGCCTGTGGGGCAGGGCCGCTGACCGTCCCGCCGCCGAACGGGTTGATGCCGAGAAGGAAGGCGCCTGCGATCACCACGATGATCCCGACGATGCCGAACTTCGAGCCGACAAGGCCGAGGATCAGGCCAAGCCCGCCGCCGCCTATCCCGCCTCCACCGAAGCCAAGCCCGCCGCCACCGCCCGTGCCGCGCTGATCCTCGATATTGTCGCTGGTCCGATAGTCGTCGAGCCGCATGGTCTTTCCCCGATTTAATGATCGGGACAATGCGCCAGCTTCGCTTCTGTTGCAAAAGGAACCATAACGCTCTTACGTCATTTGAGATATTGCAGCGCAATATGGCCGACTCGGAAAGCCCCAGAGCCCGCCGCTCGGCGGAAGCACTCCCCCTTCCCAGCGAGGTGGCGCTTGTCCTTCAGGGCGGCGGCGCGCTCGGTTCCTATCAGGCAGGCGTGTTTGAAGCGCTGGCCGAGCGCGGCATCGCGATCGACCGTGTGGCCGGCATCTCGATCGGCGCGGTCAACGCCGCGATCATCGCCGGCAATCCCCCCGAGCTGCGTGTCCATCGGCTGGGGCAGTTCTGGGATACGGTAACAGGCGGCCTGCCCAGCTTCCCGATCTGGCATGACGACCGGATGCGCGAATTGCTCCACGAACTGTCGGCCGGCTGGGTGGCGAGCGCGGGCGTGCCGGGCTTCTTCAAGCCGCGCATGATACCGCCCCTGCTCGCGCCGCCGGGCAGCCCCGACGCGCTGAGCTTTTACGACAGCGGCGCGCTGGCCGAGACGCTCGACCGGCTGGTCGACTGGGATTTGCTCAACAACGGCCCCGTCCATTTCTCGGTCGGCGCGGTCGATGTCGAAAGCGGCAATTTCTATTATTTCGACAATCGCAAGCAGAAGATCGACGCGCGCCACGTCATGGCTTCGGGCGCGCTGCCGCCGGGGCTGCCCCCGGTGGAAATTGACGGGCGGCTGTGGTGGGATGGCGGACTCGTCTCGAACACGCCGCTCACCGACGTGCTCGAGACGCAGACGAGCGACCTGCTCGTCTTTCAGGTCGATCTCTTCTCCGCCACTTCGGTCCGGCCCAAGACGATCATGGACGTGATGGCGCGCGAGAAGGAAATCCGCTTCTCCAGCCGCACGCGTCAGGTCAGCACCGATCTGGTCAAGCTGCGCCGCGCGCGGGAGATCGCGCAGCGGCTGCTGGCCAAGCTGCCGCCCGATCTGCGCGACGATCCTGACGCCGTCGCACTCTGCGCTATAGCGACGGAGAAGCCGGTCAGCATCGTCCAGCTCATCTACCGCGCCAATGCCTGGGAAGGTGGGTCGCGCGACTTCGAGTTTTCGGCAAGGACCATGCGCGAGCATTGGGATGCCGGCCGCACCGCCGTCGCCAACACGATGGGCAAGGCGGGCGTGCTGGCGCGCAACATTCTCGACGGGCGGACGGCGACGTTCGACCTTGCGCGGGACCAGGCCGAATAATCCATAGCGCCAGACCCCCATGGCGCCGGCAGACCAGCAGAAAGGCGAACGCACATGTTCCTGAAAGGCAAGACCGCTCTCATCACCGGTTCCACGTCGGGCATCGGCCTGGCCTATGCGAAAGCGCTGGCCGGCGAGGGCGCGGCGGTGATGATCAACGGCTTCGGCGATGCGGCGGAGATCGAGAAGGAGCGCGCGGCGATCGCCGAGGCGAGCGGCGCGGCGGCGCTCTATTCGGCCGCCGACATGACCAAGCCGGAAGAAATCGAGGCGATGGTCAAGGAATGCGCCGACAAGCTGGGCGGTCCGGATATTCTGATCTCCAACGCCGGCATCCAGCATGTCGCGCCGATCGACCAGTTCCCGATCGACAAGTGGAATGCGATCATCGCGATCAACCTGTCGTCGACCTTCCACCTGATGCGCGCTGCGATCCCCGGCATGAAGGCCCGGAAATGGGGTCGGATCATCTCGACCGCGTCTGCGCATTCGCTGGTCGCCAGCCCCAACAAGTCGGCCTATGTCGCCGCCAAGCACGGCATTGCAGGGCTGACCAAGACGGCGGCGCTGGAAACCGCGCGCTACGGCATCACCGTCAACTGCATATCGCCGGGCTATGTCTGGACGCCGCTGGTCGAAAAGCAGATCCCTGATACGATGAAGGCGCGCGGCATGACGCGCGAGCAGGTGATGAACGACGTGCTGCTCGAAGCGCAGCCGACGAAGGAGTTTGTGACGATCGATCAGGTCGCCTCTCTCGCGCTTTATCTGTGCGGCGATGCGGCCAAATCGATTACCGGCGCCAACCTGTCGGTCGATGGCGGCTGGACGGCCGAATAGACGGCCCCAGTCGCGATCGCGGCTGGCCAAGCGCGCGCGCCCTGCTATCCTCGCCGTAAAAGCGAGGGTCGTAATGTTAAGGGTCGCAGGGCTGCGCGCGGGTGGCGCGCTGCTGTTTCTGTCCATGCCTGCGGCGCCGGCGATGTCGGCGCGCGTCGACGTGACCAAGCTCGACTGGCGTCGCGTCGCGACCGACGCCGATCGCCAGCGCATTCGCGGATGGCGCGATGCCTTGCTGAAGGGCGTCGCGGCGGCGGAGGCCGGGGGCTATGGCGGCGAACTTGCCGGCGAAGGCGCTCTGTTCAAGCCCGAGGCGGCGCTCGACGGCGCAGCCATTCCGCCCGGCAATTATCGCTGCCGCGTGATCAAGCTGGGCGCCAAGGGCAGCGCCACGCTGACTTATACCAGCTATCCCGCCTATACCTGCCGCGTCGACGGCGCGGGCAATGGCGCGCAGCTTCGCAAGATTACGGGATCGCAGCGCCCCACGGGCGTCATATTCACCGATGGCGATGCGCCGCGCGAGATCTTCCTCGGCACGATGATGCTCAGCGACGAGCGGAGGCCGGTCAGTTATGGCCTCGATCCCGACCGCGACATGGCGGGGGTCATCGAACGGATCGGCGACAAGCGATGGCGGATGCTGCTGCCCTATCCGCGTTTCGAGAGCATCGTCGATGTCGTGGAGTTCGTGCCGCAACCCTGACGTCGGGGCGTTTCAGTAGCCGTCGGGCGTCATCGCCATCACGTCGATGAAGCGACCGCGCGTATCGAACCGGCATTTGAACTTCTTGACGCCTTCGCTGCCCTTGTCGACGGTGCCCGAAACAGACGTCGCGCCGCGCCGGTCCTTCAACAGCTTTCCGGTTTTAACATATATCGGCCGGACGCCGTACATGGCCGACACCTCGCCGCGACAAAAAGCGGCGCGATTGCCGGGGACGACCGGCGGGGCTGCGGCGACGGTCAGCGCCGCAGCCGGCGTGAGCAGCAGGACACGAGCGGTGGATCGCATGATCGCATTCTCCAGGCGGAGGCGGGCGCCGCGATCATAATCGATCGGGGCGCCGGGGCCAAGCCGGTCCGCTGCACTGGCGCCGATCAGCCTTTGCGATGCTCGCCCTTGACCCAGCGCACGGTGCCCGAGCTGGCGCGCATCACCACGCTGTCAGTGGTCATCACGCCACCCTTGAGACGCTTGACGCCGTCGAGCAGCGATCCGTCGGTCACGCCGGTCGCGGCGAAGATGCAGTCGCCCTGCGCGAGTTCGGTGAGATCATAGATCTTGTTGAGATCGCTGATTCCCCATTTGCGCGCGCGCGCCTTCTCATCCTCGTTGCGGAAGAGTAGGCGGCCCTTGAACTGCCCGCCGACGCAGCGAAGCGCGGCCGCAGCCAGCACGCCCTCCGGCGCGCCGCCCGATCCCATGTAGATGTCGATCGTCGTGTCGGGGTTGGTCGTCGCGATCACGCCGGCCACGTCGCCATCGGGGATGAGCATGATGCCGCAGCCGATCTCGCGCAGCTCGGCGATCAGCTTTTCGTGACGCGGGCGATCGAGAACGCAGGCGATCACCTCATGCGGCTCGACGCCCTTGGCGGCGGCGACGGCGCGGATATTGTCGGCAGGCGACTTGTCGAGGTCGATCACGCCTTCGGGATAGCCAGGGCCGACCGCCAGCTTGTCCATATAAACGTCGGGCGCGTTGAGCAGGCAGCCTTCCTCGCCGATGGCCAGCACGGCAAGCGCATTGGGGCCGGCCTTGGCGGTGATGGTGGTGCCTTCGAGCGGATCGA
Source organism: Sphingomonas sanxanigenens (assembly GCA_003240855.1). GTDB lineage: Bacteria > Pseudomonadota > Alphaproteobacteria > Sphingomonadales > Sphingomonadaceae > Sphingomonas_L > Sphingomonas_L sanxanigenens_A. The sequence continues at coordinate 2,933 of QFNN01000057.1, read as the reverse complement.
GCGCAATGTCGATCCGCGGCCCTTTGCCGATCGCCGATCCGACCTTCTCGCCGATATAGAGCATCGGGGCTTCGTCGCGTTCGCCTTCGCCGATCACGACGGTGCCGTCCATGTAAAGGCCGTTCAGCGCTTCGCGCATCGCCTCGACGGCGGCGGCGTCCGCAGCCTTCTCGTCGCCGCGGCCGACGAGCTGCGACGCGGCGATCGCGGCCGCTTCGGTGACGCGAACCATTTCGAGGACCAGAACGCGATCGAGAACCTTGCTTGCCTTCACCATATCCAAAACCTCTCTTGCCGGTGATCCGGTCCTATTGGCTTGCGCCGCGCGATAGGCGAGGCTCGCGATAATGTCGAGAATCGCCGCTGCATCCTGTCTGGCATTTTTTACATGCGCCCTGCCGGCGAACGCGCAGACGGCGGAGCAGGCGATCGCGCAATCCAGGTCGCTGACCGGAGTCGACGCCGATGGCTGCGCAAGGCAGCGCGACGCCAGCGCCATCATTGTGTGCGGCTCCAACCTCGAAAGCCGCCGCCAGCGCCTGCCCTATCGCGATCCGCCCGACGCCGGCGCGCCGCCGCCCAGGGGCGAAGTGCGCGCCGCATCCGCCGCGCCGATCCGGCAGGGATCGTGCGGCGCGCTGGTCGTGGACAAATGCGGCGGCGGTTTCAGCCTGCTGGCCTTGATCCCCTTCGCGGCGAAGCTGGTCGCAAAAGCGATCGACCCCGAAAGCGGCGATCCGCCAACGCCCATTCCGACGCCGCGCTGATCGCGTCGCCAGATAAGGGGTTCCCCCGCCGCGCCTGACTTGCCATGGAGCCGCCATGGCTTCCCCCCGGCAATTTCCTCCCTTCGGCGAATTCGTCGCGCTGGTCGCTGCGTGCATGGCGATGACGGCGCTGTCGATCGATTCGATGCTGCCCTCGCTGCCCGCGATCGGCGCAGGGCTTGGCGTGGCCAACCCCAACCACCGCCAGTGGGTGATCGGGGCGTTCATGATCTCGTTCGGCGTGGGGCAGGTGATCCACGGCCCGTTGTCCGACCGGTTCGGGCGGCGGCCGGTGTTGCAGGTCAATCTGATCCTCGTCGCCCTGTTCAATCTGCTTGCGGCCTTCGCGGGCAGCTTCGCACTGCTGATCGCCGCGCGCGTCGCCTGCGGGCTTACCGTGTCGGCGTGCCGCGTGCTTGCGGTTTCGGTGGTGCGCGACCGGTTCGAGGGACGCCAGATGGCGCGGGTGATGAGCCTTGCGATGATGGTGTTCATGGCGGCGCCGATTCTGGCGCCGAGCGTGGGGCAGATCATCCTGTTCGTCGCTCCCTGGCACTGGATCTTCATCGCGTTGTCGAGCTTCGCGCTCGGCCTGTGTCTCTGGATCACCCTGCGCCTGCCCGAAACGCTGACTGCGGAGCATCGACTGCCGCTGTCCGTCAGCCGGATCGCGGCGGGGTGGCGGACCACGCTCACCGAGCGCAATTCGCTGGGCTATACTGCTGCGCTGGCGCTGCTGTCGGGCGGGCTTTACGGCTTCATCAATTCGGTGCCGCAGGTCTTTGCCGAGGTGTTTCACCGGCCACTGCTGCTCACCCCGGTATTCGCCTGCGTGGCGGGAACGATGGCGCTGGGCTCGCTGCTCAACTCGCGGCTGGTGGTGAAGCTTGGCACGCGGCGCATCTCGCACAGCGCGCTGATCTGTTTCATCGGCTTCGCCTCGCTGCATCTCGCGGCGGGGCTGACGCAGATGGACACGTTGCTGAGCTTCGCTGTCGTTCAGGCGCTGATGATGGGCTGTTTCGGCCTCGCCACCGCCAATTTCGGGGCGATGGCGATGGAGAAGATGGGCGGGCTGGCCGGCACGGCGGCAAGCGTGCAGGGCTTTATCGCGACGGTCGTCGGCGCGCTGATCGGCGTCAGCATCGGCCAGGCTTTCGACGGGACGACGGTGCCGCTTTACAGCGGTTTCGTGCTGACCGGGCTTGCTGCGCTCTGCGTCGTGCTGGCGACCGAGCGCGGCAGGCTGTTCCAGCCGCACGCGGGGGCGTGACAAAAGGGCCGCCGCGTTTTGACGCGCGACCCTATGCATCGGGCGTGTGCGCCAGCCCGCCTTTGCCGTCCTTCCCAATAGCTTCGTAGCGGGCGGTTGCGGTGCGGGTGGTCATCGCGCCATCCTTTGGTGATCGATTGCGGCGAGTCGCCCGGAACCAGCCGGGCAACCGCACCGTTTTGGTTTCAGCGCACGGATCGGGAAAGGGATGCCAAAATGGCGAGTCCGAAAGACAGGATCGAGGAAGAGCGCGAAGGCTATGACGACAGCCAGCGCGCCGAGGTGCACGAATATGAAGGCGGCGGCCCGAATGACGGAGTGGTGCTGACCGACATGAGCCGCGATCGCGGCGAATCGATCGGCAGCGACGACGAGTTTGAAGGGCTGGACGACTTCGCGGCCGACGCGCCGGAACCGGGCGACGACCGCGAAGCCGAGTAGCGGCGGATCGGCGGGGATCAGCGGCAGCGACGCTTGCCCCCGCGATCAATCTCGCGGCCGAGCAGGGCGCCTGCGCCGGTGCCGACGAGAGTGCCGACGGTGCGATCGCCGCGCGTATCGATGGCGCGGCCGGCCAGCGCGCCCGCCGCGCCGCCGACGATCAGGCCCGTCGTCCCGTTCGAGCGGCGGCAATAGACGCGGCCGTCGCGCCCGCGCCATTCGCGATATTGCGAGCGCGCATCGGCGGCGGAGGGGATGGCGGCGATCGGCAGCGCCGTCGCGGCCATGGCGAGACCCAGAACAAGTTTACGCATGAATATCCCTTTCTTCGTCTTGTTTCCGGGCATGACAACGAGGCGTGCGCGCGCCGGTTGCATGAACCTGAAACAACAAGAGCCATGCGCCATGCGTCCCGATGCGGGACGGCGGGATGCGGCAATGGCGGCATGGCG
>QFNN01000056.1 GCA_003240855.1 Sphingomonas sanxanigenens | reverse complement strand
CCATTGTCGATGAGGACCAGTCTCCCTTGTCGAACCGTATAAGCAGCGCTTTTTATCCGCCATATTTCGCACGACCGGAACTCATTGGTCTCGACAAGATCGATTCCGGCCTGGATGCGGGGAGCTATACCTTCGCGCTCGATCTGCCGCCCAATCTTCAGCGCGATGTCCTCGCAGGCCGTCAGCCCAGGATTCAGCTCAATATCGACGCGACCCGCATGAGCCAGGCGTTCACCGGGGGCAGTTACATCCAGCAGATCGTTCAGACCGAAACCGCCGAATTCATGGCCGGCACCCGCGCGACCGCCGCAGCGCCGGCTGAGCTCGCGATGCGCGCGCGTTTCAACCCATCCCTCACGCAGAGCTGGTTTGGCGCCGTGATGGAAATCATCAACAACGTCACCATGTTGTCGATCGTGCTGACGGGCGCCGCACTCATTCGCGAGCGTGAGCATGGGACAATCGAACATCTGCTGGTGATGCCGGTGACCCCGTTTGAGATCATGGCGAGCAAGGTCTGGGCGATGGGGCTCGTGGTTCTGGTCGCTTGCGCCCTGTCCCTCTATTTCATGGTCCAGGGGGTGCTGGCCGTTCCCATAGAGGGGTCGATCCCCCTATTTCTTGCCGGCGCGGCGCTCCACCTGTTCGCGACTACTTCCATGGGCATTTTCATGGGAACGGTTGCCCGGTCGATGCCGCAGTTCGGGCTATTGCTGATGCTCGTGCTGCTGCCGCTCATGCTGCTGTCCGGCGGCACGACACCGCGTGAGAGCATGCCAGAACTTGTTCAGAACATCATGCTGGCCGCGCCGACGACGCATTTCGTGAAGATGGCTCAGGCGATCCTTTATCGCGGGGCAGGCCTTGACGTCGTCTGGCCGCAATTTCTCGCGATCATCGCCATCGGGGCAGTTTTCTTCGGCATCGCGCTAACCCGCTTCCGCAAGACGATCGCAACGATGGCGTGAATGACAGAGCTGGAATGCGCGAGGCCCGTAGCGCGGAGAGCGTTGATATGGTCCGGCGCGCTATCGTGCTCTCCGCCATCACGATGCCCCGGCCGTCGCCGATGCTCGCTCTGCGCAACTGAACCGCGCCGGCCTTCGTGGGGGCGCGCGCGATTATTGCCCCAGCTTCGCCAGCTTGTTCAGCGCGTCTTCCTGTTCAGGCGTAAGCTGGGTGGCGGCCATGTTAGCGGCCTGATCGCCGTCATCCGGCTTGTCGGTGGTGGCCGAAGGAACGGCGACTTCCATCGCGAACCAGATGACCCCCGCCGCCCAGACGAGCGCCATCCACCGGCTGCGGAAGATCGTGCTGGATCGCATCGGGATCATGCGCGCGATCATGCGCCATCCGGGTTGGCGAAAGGTAAAGAAAAGGGGCGGCCAGGCATCTACCCGGCCGCCCCGTCATTCAGGCCGTCGAAAATGGTCGATCAGGCGGCGTCGCGATGGTCGTCGATATGCTCGACGGTCGCCGACTCGCTGCCGATCGCGATCTTCTGCGGCTTCATCGCTTCAGGCACTTCGCGCGCCAGGTCGATGGTCAGCAAGCCGTCGGCCAGATCGGCTCCGGTCACGCGGATGAAGTCGGCCAGCTCGAAGCGGCGCTCGAAGCTGCGGTTCGCGATGCCGACATGGAGGAACTTCGAGCGATCCTGCGACGCCTGATCCTTGCTGCCCTTCACGAGCAGCAGATTCTGTTGCGCGACAATCTCGATCTCGTCGCGCTTGAAGCCGGCGACGGCGATGGTGACGCGGTAACGATCCTCGCCAAGGCGCTCAAGGTCGAAGGGCGGGTAATTGTCGGCCTGGCCGCGGTTGTTCTCAAGCAGGTCGAACAGGCGGTCGAAGCCCACGGTCGAACGGCGATAGGGGGTGAAATCAAAAGCACGCATGGTCAAATCCTCCGATGAGCAAAATGACATTTCCATTCGGCGACCCGGAACCAGCGTCGCCGTGCGACGATCCCGAACGGCAATCGTCGCACCAGCGAATCTGGTTTAGGCTTCGGCAGTTTCAAGAGGACGCGCGACGCATTTCTGCGGACGGACGCCCCCTTGTTATCTGACAATCATCATACCATTTGCGGACGACCAATCAGGAGACTGCCTCATGCCTCGCGCCAATGCTCGTTTCGCCCAGCCCGTCTATATCGCCAGCGGGCTGCGCACGCCCTTCGGGCGCGGCGGCGGCGCACTGGCCGATCATGATGCGATCAGCCTTTCGGTTCCGCTCGCCAAGGCGATGGCGGAGATCGCCCGCCCAGATTTCGCGGTGTGGGGCACAGTGATCCCCAGCCTCGGCTGGAGCAATATCGGGCGCGAGGTCTGGCTCGACGCCGGGCTCGATCCGACCGTCCCGTCCTTCTCGGCCGTGCTGGCCTGCGCGACGAGCATCGTCGCCGCGTTCGCCGCTGGCGGAATGCTGGGCGGCGACGCCGAGCTTGCGCTGGTCGGCGGAGCGGAGGTTATGAGCAACCCGCCGATCGGCCTGAAGCTCGATGCGTCGAAGCGCATCACCAAGCTCTTCCGCCAGAACCCGGCCGAGGCTTTCGCCGCGCTCAAGGCGCTCGGCCCCGACGATCTGACGCTGCCGGTCAAGGGCTGGGCCAACCGCATCACCGGCCGCACGATGGGCGACCATATGGAGGAAACCGCGCAGCAATGGGGAATCACGCGCGCCTCACAGGATGACTGGGCGCTCAAGAGCCACCAGCGCGCGGTTGCCGGCTGGGAAAGCGGCTTCTTCGCCGACCTCGTCCTGCCTCTGCCCGAGCTTCAGCGCGACGCCAATCCGCGCGCCGACACTTCGGCCGAAAGGCTCGCGTCGCTCCAGCCCGCCTTTGACAAGAGCGGCAAGGGCACGCTGACCGCCGGCAATAGCTCGCCGATCACGGATGGCGCCGCCGCCGTCTGGGTCGCGACTGCAGACGGGTTGAAGAAGCTGCCGGCGGGCGTGCACAGCGCCGAACTTGTGGATTTCGAGATCACCGCCGTCGACCATCATGTCGACGGGCTGCTGATGGCGCCCAGCTTCGCCATTCCCCGCCTGCTCGCGCGCCACGGTCTAAAATATGCCGATGTCGCCTTGTGGGAGATACATGAGGCCTTCGCGGCGCAAGTGCTCGCCAATGTCGCCGCGCTCGAAAAGCCGGGCTGGACGCTGGATCGCGCAGGCGTGGATTTCGATTTCGGGCCGTTCGACTGGAGCCGCGTCAATCCCAATGGCGGCTCGGTCGCGATCGGGCACCCCTTCGCGGCGACGGGCGCGCGCGACCTGAGCCAGGCGGTCAAGGAACTGGCGGCGCTGCCGAGCGGGTCATGGGCGATCGTCAGCGTCTGCGCCGATGGCGGCCACGGCGCAGTCGCGCTGCTCCGGAAACCCTGATCAGATCCCGAAGATGCGGATGAAGGTGGAGACCGCCGCGATGCTGATCAGCAGCAGCAGCGGCGCAACCCACCAGCGCGGGCGCGCCGCTGCACTTTCGCAGCGGCCGCCCGTAATCATCGGGCCGACCAGATTGCGGCGCTTGTAGATCAGGTAGAAAAGAATCGCGCCGACATGAAGCGCGATCAGCACGAGGATCAGGTTGAACACCAGCTCGTGATATTCGGCCATTTGCCGGCTCGTGTCGAAATCGACAAGGTAGGAGAGGGGGCCGGATTCGAGCCCGTCGAGATCGCTGGTGAACAGGCCAAGCCCGATCTGGACGACGAGCAGCGCGAGCATCGCAACCACGCTCAACGCGCCAAGCGGATTATGACCGGGCTCGGCAGGCGCATTCCGATCGAACATCCCGGATCGGAGATAGGCGAACGTCGCCCCCGGTCCCTTGACGAAATGCGCGAAGCGCGCCGTCTCGCTGCCGAACAGCCCCCACAGGAGGCGGAAGATCAGCAGCAGCGCGATCGTATATCCCGCCTTGCGATGCCATTCGAGATTGCCCGTTTCGGCCAGATACCAGGCCGTGGGGATCAGAATCACCAGCGACCAGTGGAAAAGCCGGACCGGCCAGTCCCAGATGGGTGAACGAATGCGCGCCACCCGGCTTAGCTGGCCTTGCCGCGGAACTTGTCGTGGCAACCCTTGCAGGCGCCGCCGATCTGGGGGATCTGGGCCTTGACCGCATCGATGCTCCCGCTTGCCGCCGCCTGTTGCAATTTGGCGGTCGCCGCCACGAGCTTCGCCTGATGCGCCTTGAACTCCGGATTCTCAGACCAGACGGCGGGAAGGGCGCTGGTCTTGACCTTGTCCGGCCCTGTACCTGCCGGGAAAAGCGTCGCCAGCTTTCTCGCCTGCGCGTTCATGTTTGCCGCAGGGGCCGCAAGCGCCTTGGCGTCGGTCGCGCCGCCCTTCAGGGCATCATTGATCGCCTTGAACGATCCCCCCAGTGATTTGAAAGCCGCAACGCGCTGCGCAACCATATCAGCGGGGGCCGCGGCAATTGCCGGCACGGTGAGCGCGATCGCTGCAACAATTACCGCGCGCGAAATGGTGGACAGGCGATCACGCATGATTGTCTCCGAAACTGATTCGGAGGACAGGTTAGTATCCGAAATCGCCGGGGAACAGAGGCGAATAGCGCGGGCTCAGCCGCCGCTCGCCGCGATGCGCTCGAACACGGCGACGTGCAGGGGCGTCTCGAACCGGCAGCCGGTGACGACGCCGTCGCTCCACGTCACGCCCGCCGCAAGCGGGGCAAGCCCCGGCAGGCTCAGCCAAACGCGATCGCCGACATGGAGATGCGACACGAATTCGGTGCGAAAACCCGTCGTCGACAGATCGCGCAGGCGCGTCGACACCGGCTTGTCGCCGCTCAACCGCAGTTTGACCTCGAATGACAACGACACGCGGCGCTCGTCGCGCCCGTCCGCTCCGCCGTCATAAGGTGGCGTTCCGTCCATCCGCCTCGTCTCCGATTGCCTGACCATGCCATGCGCCGCGTCGAAAATCACGCATGAGACGCAAGTATAGTTCCAAAGGCGGTTGGGCGAGGTTATGGCGACCTTACGGATGTTTCATGGTTCGGTCATCGCCGGACCACCGATCGGGGGCTAGGGGGAGGTTCGTCGGACCTGTCTCCTCCAGTCGGTTCGAACGACGCGGAACGGTACCCGGCGCCCCCGTTACCGGGTGCCGTTCCGCGCTACGGGGCTCAGGACAAAACAGGGCCATGACCAGGCCAATCTTCTTCGACGCCAGCGGCAAAAGACGCAAATGGATGCTGCGCGCGATCTTCGCGTTGCTGCTCGTCATCGCGGGCGCAGCCGTGGTGCTGGGCGCGAGCATCGTCGCGGTGCCCGTGCCCGATCCGCTGCCCCTGCGCATGGAGCGCCCGCAGCCGCGCCCGCTGCCCGCCCAGATCGCCAAGATCCGCCACAGCCTGTCGGGCGGCATGACGAAGGCTGAACGCAAGCTCGGCTGGCTGCCCCGGACTCCCGCGCCGCGCGGCGCCGACGATCCCGTCGTATCGGCCTTCTACGTTCCCTGGGACGACGGCAGCCGCGCCTCGCTCCAGCGCAACATCAAGCAGCTCGACTGGGTGATCCCCGGCCTGTCGACGGTGACCGGGCCGAAGCATGACTTCCATTATCGCCACGACCCGATCTTCACGCGCATCGTCAACAACCAGATGCAGCGCCCCAAGGTGCTGCCGATGCTGCAGAACGCCGCCAATGGCGGCTGGGACGGCAAGGGCGCGGCGGCTATGTTCGCCGACCCGGCCGCTCGCAAGGCGGTGCTCGACCAAACAGCGCAGATGCTCGCGGCCGAGCATGCGGCGGGCGTCGTATTCGATTTCGAGGATCTGCCGGCATACGCGCATCGCGGTTATCAGCGCTTCCTGTCCGAGGCGCGGGCGCGTTTCAATCCGCAAGGGCTGCTGGTCACGGCGACGGTGCCCGTCGGCGACCCCGAATGGAACCTCGCCGCCTACGCCCGCGTCGCCGACCGGCTGTTCATCATGAACTATGACGAACATTATATGGGTGGCGAACCCGGCCCGATCGCATCGCAACCCTGGTTCGTCGAACAGCTTCGCGCCTCGGTGAAGGCGATCGGCCCGGCCAAGGCGATCATGGCCATCGGCAGCTACGCCTATGACTGGCACGGCGATGCCGATGCGCTGTCAGTCGAGGAAGCCTGGCTTGCCGCGCATGACAGCGACGCGACGATCAAGTTCGATCAGGCAAGCGGCAATGCGACCTTCTCCTATGAGGAAGGCGGGGTTGCCCACCATGTCTGGATTCTCGACGCCGCTTCGGCCTGGAACCAGCTTCGCGCCACGCGCATGGCCGGGGTCGGCGGCATTTCGCTCTGGCGTCTCGGCAGCGAGGATCCCGGTATCTGGCCGGTGATCGCCGCTTACGGCAAGGCGCAGGCGCCCGACATTTCGGACGTCGTTCCCGTCGGCAATGTCGATATCGAAGGCAATGGCGAGATACTGCATATCGACAGCGTGCCGACCGACGGCAAGCGCGCGATCACCTTCGATCAGCGCGGGCTGATCAGCGATGAAGTCTTTTCCAAGCTGCCGACGCCTTATGTCGTTCGCCGCACCGGCTATATTCCCGGCAAGATCGCACTGACCTTCGACGACGGCCCCGATGGCGAATGGACGCCGAAGATCCTCGATATTCTGAAGCAGAAAGGCGTGCCAGGCACATTCTTCCTGATCGGCGAGAACGCGATGGCGCACCCCGCGCTCATCAACCGCATCATCGATCAGGGCAGCGAGATCGGCAGCCATAGCTATACGCATCCCAATCTTGCGCTCGAATCCGCGCGGGGCACGCGGATCGAGCTCAACGCGACGCAGCGGCTGATCCAGGCTTATACCGGGCGTTCGGTCCGGCTGTTCCGCGCGCCCTATTTCGGCGACGCGGAACCGACGACCGCTGACGAGCTGGTGCCGGCATGGCTGGCGCAGCAGGCCGGCTATGTGAATGTCGGCCTTCATGTCGACAGCGAGGATTGGCAGCGGCCGGGAACCGACGCGATCGTCAACAACGCGGTCAGCGGCGTCGAGGCAGGCGACGAGGATCGCTCAGGCCAGATCATCCTGCTGCACGACGGCGGCGGCGACCGTGCTGAAACGGTCGAGGCGCTGCCCAGGATCATCGATCAACTGAAGGCGCGCGGCTATCAGTTCGTCACCGTGTCAGCGCTGGCGGGCCTGACGCCGCAGCAGGCGATGCCGGCCGTCGCAGGCGCGGATCTGGTTGCCGTGCGCGCCGACATCGGCATCTTCCTCGTCATCGCCGGGCTGCTCTGGCTGCTCAAATGGCTGTTCTTCGTCGCGATCACGCTGGGCATCGGCCGTGCGGTCCTGATCGCGGCGCTCGCCGTCCGCTCCAACGCCAAGGCCAATCGCCCCGTGCCGCCGGCGATCGATCCCGACCGCTTCGTCTCGGTGATTATTCCGGCGTTCAACGAGGCGCGCGTGATCGAGGCTTCGGTCAATCGCGTCCTCGCCAGCACCGAGGTGAAGCTGGAAGTCATCGTGGTCGACGACGGATCGACCGACGGCACCAGCGACATCGTCGCCAGGGCGTTCTCCGCCGATCCGCGCGTGCGCCTGCTCACGCTGCAGAATGGCGGCAAGGCCCATGCGCTCAATCAGGCGCTGAAGCTCGCCAATGGCGACATCATCGTGGCGCTCGACGCCGATACCCAGTTCGAGCCCGAGACGATCGCACGCCTCGCGCGCTGGTTCGCCGACGACCGGATCGGCGCGGTCGCGGGCAACGCCAAGGTCGGCAATCGCATCAACCTCGCGACGCGCTGGCAGGCGGTGGAATATGTCACCGCGCAGAATCTCGAACGGCGCGCGCTCGACCGTTTCGACGCGATCACCGTCGTTCCGGGCGCGGTCGGCGCATGGCGGCGCAAGGCGCTCGACGACGTCGGCGGCTATCCGGTCGACACGCTCGCCGAGGATCAGGATTTGACCATCGCGATCCAGCGCAAGGGCTGGCTCGTCAGCTATGACGTCGACGCGGTGGCGTGGACGGAAGCGCCCGAGACGCTGCGCGCGCTCGCCAAACAGCGTTTCCGCTGGGCCTTCGGCACGCTCCAGTGCCTGTGGAAGCATCGCTCGATCCTCCGCACGCGCAAGCCCGCCGGCCTCGCGCTCGTCGGCATCCCGCAGGCCTGGCTGTTCCAGATCATCTTCGCGCTCATCTCCCCGGTCATCGACCTCGCGCTGGTGACAAGCGCCATCTCGACCGCGATCAAGGTCAACCAGCATGGCTGGGCGCAGACCCATTCGGATCTGCTGCGCATGGCGGTCTACTGGCTGGCCTTCACCGCGATCGACGTGGTCTGCGGCTGGATCGCCTACCGGCTGGAACCGCGCGAGAAGCGCTTCCCCGTCGGGCTGCTGCTCGCCCAGCGCTTCGTCTATCGCCAGCTCATGTATTCCGTCGTGATCCGCGCGGTCGGCGCGGCGATGAGCGGGCCCTGGGTCGGATGGGGCAAGCTGGAGCGCAGCGGCAAGGTCGCCGCCACGCAGCAATAACGGCCCAGGCGTCGGTCAGGCGGCCTCATCTTCCACGGGGATGGACAGCACGACGCGCAGCCCCGGCCGGTTATCCTCCAGCGCGATCTTGCCTTTGTGGAGGCGCGCGACCGCACCGACGAGGGCGAGCCCAAGTCCCGCGCCGCCGATATGTCGCGCCGCGTCGAGCCGACCGAAACGCCTCAGCGCTTCCTCATGCCGTTCGGGCGGGATGCCGGAGCCGTCGTCGGCGACGATGACCTCCGCCCAGGGGCCTTCGCGGCGCGCGAGAAGCTGGATGCGCCCGCCGCCATATTTGAGCGCATTATCGGCCAGATTTGCGATCGCCTGCCCCATCAGCTCGCGGTGGACGGGGAGGGTGAGCGCGCCCGACGCCTGCGTCTCGATCGAAAAGCCGCGTTCCTCGGCCAGCGGGCCATACATTTCGCCAATATCGCTCACCATCTCGGCGAGGTCGGTCATCGTGAAGCGATCGCGCCCGATCCCGGCCTCGACGCGGCTGATCTGGAGCGCGGTGCCAAGCATGGCGAGGAGCGTGTCGGCCTCGGCCTGCGCTGCGGGAAGCAGTCCTTGCTCATCCCTGTCGCCGATCTCGTCGATTGCGCGGTCAAGCCGCGCCTTGAGCCGGGTGAGGGGCGAGCGGAGATCGTGCGCCAGCCCGTCGGTGATGATCCGCAGTTCGCCGACCAGCGCTTCGATCCGCTCAAGCATCGCGTTGATCGACAGGCCCAGCGTCTCGAACGCGTCGCCGCTGCCGTCCGGCGCCACGCGCTGCGACAGATCGCCCTCGCTGACCGCGCGCGCGGTCTGGTTGATGCGCTGCAGCCGCCCGCTGATCGTGCGCGCCGCGATCGCCGCGCCGACGAGCGCCAGCGGCAGGGCGAGCAGCAGCGCGCTCAGCATCGCGCCTTCCAGGATGCGATTGAGCCGTAGGCTGTTCTCGATCACATGCCCCGCGAGCAGCCGCGTACCATCGGGCAATTGCGTCGCGACCAGCCCCATCTGCTCGGGCTTGTCGCGATCCACGCGATAGAGGTTGATGATACGCCATTGCGCGTCGCCAGGCACTGACGGAGGCCAGGCTCCAAGATTGCCGATGATCGGCGATCCGTCCGCGCGCGCGAACAGCAGCACCGTCTCGTCCTTGTCCGATGCGGACAGCCGCGCGCGGATGGTCGCTTCAAGCGCGTCCGCGCGCCCTTGGGCGTAGGTGGAGCGCAGATCGTCGCGCAACTCAATCGCCAGCGCCCGCGTCGTTCCGATAAGCTCGTCCTGCGTAAGCTGGCGCACGGCGAGCATGATCAGCCCCGCCGCGACGAGCTGAAGCGCGAACACCAGCGCGGCGAAGCGAAAAGTAGCCGAGTGGATGAGCGGCGGCAGGCGAAGCCCCGCCATCAGTCGGCTACGCCGAGCCTGTAGCCTGCGCCCCGCACGGTATGAAGAAGCGGCCGCGAAAAGCCCTCGTCGAGCTTCTTGCGCAGCCGGCTGACATGCACGTCGATCACATTGGTGCCCGGATCGAAATGATAATCCCACACGCCTTCGAGCAGCATCGTGCGCGTCACCACCTGTTCCTTGTGGCGGAGCAGATATTCAAGCAGGCGGAACTCGCGCGGCTGCAGGTCGATCACCTGTCCCGCGCGGCGAACCTTGCGGGCGAGCAGGTCCATCTCAAGATCGTCACAGGTCAGCTTGGTCTCGGGCACAGCCCCCGATCCGCGTCGCAACAGCAGGCGCAGGCGCGCCAGCAGCTCGGCGAAGGCGAAGGGCTTCGTCAGATAATCGTCGGACCCCGCCGTCAGCCCGACCACGCGGTCATCGACCGAAGCGAGGGCGGAAAGAATGATGACCGGCGTTTCGACCTTGGCGCCGCGGATGGCGGCAAGCACCGCCATTCCGTCCATGCCGGGCAGCATCCGATCGAGGATGATCGCATCGTAAGCGCCGTCGATGGCGTGAAACAGGCCGTCGCGGCCATTATGCGTGACGTCGACGGTGAAACTCTCTTCGCTCAGCCCCTTGGCGATATAGGCTGCGGTCGCTTCGTCATCCTCTACCAGCAATATCTTATGTGCCATTCGCTACTCCTGCGGCACGGCGATCTAGCCGCATGTCGAGCGGATGATCGCCGCGACGCAGGTGAAGCGTCAACACCATGTTTTGATCGTCGGCCAGCGCGCGGGCGAGTTCATCGACCGTCGCGACCGAGCGTCCATCGACGCCTTCGATCAGATCGCCGACGCGAATCCCCTCGCGCGCAGCCTCCGCGCCCGACCGCAGGCTGGTGACGAGCAAGGCCTGCCCGTCATGGTTGACCGGATCGGGCGTCGTTTCCACGGTCACATCGGGCAAGGCGGGCCGAGGCCGCCCGGCGCGGAGCAGATCGGGCCGGGCGATAAACACCCACGCGGCCGGCAGGGAGCAGAGGAGCAGCGTCAGCAAGGCCCACGCAACCATGCGTGCGCTCGTCATCCCGTCCACGGTCCGGCCGGGCCGCAGGGGCGACCTGCCGTCCATCTCGCTATCATTCGCGCGGCTTGCCATGGCGTTGGCATAGGCGGGTCCGCCTGACGCCGGAATGAGCGCTGGATGACCAATGTTTCACCTTTGATGCAGGGCGGGCGGCCCGCCCTGCATCGCCGGGTTCGCAACCTTGAAAAGCTGGAGAGCGGCGAAATCCGGGGCGCGACGCATCGCCGGCGAATCGCCCCCGGAGCGCGCGCCATTGCGCCGTCCCGCTATGCCGTAGGGGATTTTGCGTAGGCGGCGCGACTTGCTAACCCGCAGGCCAAGGATTCGAGGGAGAATGCAATGAAAGCCTTGTTGTCGCGCAGCGTTGGCGGCCCGGAAACGCTCGAGCTGGCCGATGTGCCCGATCCCGTCGCCGGCAAGGGCGAGCTTCTCGTCGCGATCACGGCCTGCGCGGTCAACTATCCCGATGTGCTGATTATCGAGGACAAATATCAGTTCCGCCCCGAACGCCCCTTCGCTCCCGGCGGCGAAGTCTCGGGCGTCGTCGAGGCGGTGGGCGAGGGCGTCACGGGCTATGCGCCGGGCGACAGGGTGATCGCGCTCATCACCTCTGGCGGCATGGCGGAAAAAGTCGCAGTGCCCGCCGTGCGCGCCTTCAAGGTGCCCGAAGGCCGTTCGATGACCGAAGCGGCCGCACTGCTTCTTACTTATGCGACGACGATCCACGCGCTGCTTGATCGCGGGCATCTGAAAGCGGGCGACAGCCTGCTCGTGCTCGGCGCGGCGGGCGGCGTCGGCATCGCGGCGATCGAGCTGGGCAAGGCCTATGGCGCGCGCGTCGTCGCCGCCGTCTCGTCCGAGGAAAAAGCCGCCGCCGCGCGCGACGCGGGCGCAGACGACGTTCTCATTTACGGCCGCGCGCCGTTCGACAAGGATCAGTCGAGGGCGCTGTCCGAGGCGTTCAAGGAAAAGGCTGGTCCTAACGGGTTCAACGTCATCTACGATCCTGTGGGCGGCGACTATGCCGAACCCGCCTTGCGCGCGATCGCGTGGGAAGGGCGCTATCTGGTCGTCGGCTTCCCGGCCGGCATCCCGCGCCTTCCGCTCAACCTGACCCTGCTCAAGAGCTGCGATGTCTGCGGCGTTTTCTGGGGCGCTTTCACGATGCGCGATCCAAAGGCCAATGCCGCGCACGTGGAAACGCTGTTCCGCCTGTGGGGCGAAGGCAAGATCCGCCCGCGCGTGACCGAAACCTTCCCCCTCGAACGGGGAGGCGAGGCGATCGCCAAGCTCGGCGGGCGCGGCGCGATCGGCAAGCTTGTCGTCACGCCTGCCTGACATTGCGCCCCGGCGGCGCTCGCCCTATCTGGGCGCCATGGGTTTCCGACGGGGATAAGAACGATGACCAGCTTCAATGACCGTGAGCGCGCCTTCGAGGCCAAATTCGCGCATGATTCGGAGATCGAGTTCCGCATCACCGCGCGGCGCAACCGCCTGCTCGGCCAGTGGGCGGCCGAGAAGATGGGGCTGACCGTCGAGGAGACCGACGCCTACGCCAAGGCCGTCGTTCAGGCGGATTTCGAGGAAGCGGGCGACGAGGACGTCATCCGCAAGCTGCTCGGCGACCTGACTTCGGCGGGCGTGGAGATTGACGACGCCGCAGTGCGCAAGGCGCTGGAGGACAAGACGGTCGAGGCGCGCCGTCAGTTCATCGAGGCGCAGAAGTAACGCGCATGCCGATGCAGGCCGACGAGATCGAGGCGATGATCCGCGCCGCCATCCCCGACGCGCTGGTCGAAATTACCGACCTTGCGGGCGACGGCGATCATTATGCCGCACGCGTGGTGAGCGAAAGCTTCCGCGGCATGCCGCGCGTGCGCCAGCATCAGGCCGTCTATGCCGCCCTCGATGGGCGCATGGGCGGCGTGCTTCACGCGCTCCAGCTCACCACCGGGGTTCCGACCCCTTGAATTGACCGCATCCCGTGGCGATGTTGCGGGCTGAAACTCTCATCCAGGCGGGACATGGAACAGGCAATGACCGACGAAACCCAGGCGCGGATCGGCGATCTCGTCGCATCGAACGACGTTCTTCTCTTCATGAAGGGCACGCCGCTTTTTCCCCAGTGCGGTTTTTCCAGTCGCGCGATCGCGATTCTCGACCGCATCGGGGTCGCCTATGAAAGCGTCGATGTCCTTCAGGATCAGGGCATCCGCCAGGGCATCAAGGCCTTCTCGGACTGGCCGACCATTCCTCAGCTTTACGTGAAGGGCGAATTCGTCGGCGGATCGGACATCATGATGGAGATGTACGAGAGCGGCGAACTGGCGCAGTTGATGGCCGACAAGGGCGTCGCCAAGGCCGCCTGATCCGCGCCCTTTCGCAACAATCAGGGTCGTCGTCCGCGCAGGACGGCGGCCTTTTTGTTTGCCTGATTTCGATGTCGGGAGCGGGCGAGGGTGGGCCGGCGCGAGATCGGGAATAGCGACCGGCCCACCGCTCTATGCTTGGCTTTGGAACCGCTCATCACTGTGCAGCCTGCGTGCCAATTGCCTCCATGCGCGGAAAAGCGAGGGCGGCGAAGGTCAATGCGCGTTAACCATATGCGCCATTTGTAAAACTATCCGACAAAAGGCGAAAAGCTTCGTTCACCTGCTGTTCAGCCTTCTGACTACATCTGTAATCGCCATGACCACGGATGTAGCCAAACCGACTCCCGAACGGATCAGCGAAGCTGAATACGCAGTGATGGACGTGCTGTGGAACGCCAGCCCGCTCACCGCCAGTGACGTCGCCGATCGCGTTGACCCGACGCGCGGGTGGAATGCGTCGACCGTCAAAACCCTGCTTGCGCGGCTGGTCGCGAAGGGCGCCGTCGCGCATGAAGAGGATGGCCGCCGCTATCTGTATCGCCCGGCCATTGCGCGCGCGGAGCACGCAGCGAGCGAATCGCGCCGGCTGGTCGAGCGGTTGTTCGGCGGCCGCCTGACGCCGCTGGTCGCGCATTTCGCGCAGAGCGAAGGGCTCACGCCCGATGACATCGCCGAGATCGAGGCATTGCTGAGGGAGCTGAAGCAGTGACGGGATGGATCGCGGAAACCCTGTTCGCCACGACGCTGCTGATGGCTGTCGTGCTGCTTTTGCGCGTGCCGGTCAGCCGGACCTTCGGGCCGCGGGTCGCCTATGCGCTGTGGCTGCTGCCGGCGCTGCGCATGGTCCTGCCTTCGCTCCCCGCCTGGATCGCGCCGCACCCGATGGCGGCCCTCCCCCAGGCCGTGCCTTTGCCCTTCGAGATCGAGATCGTCCGCGAAAGCGCATCGCAGGTCGCAGCCCCCGTCGCCGGCTTTGACTGGGCGGCGCTGATGCTCGCCGTCTGGCTCGGCGGCGCGCTTATCCATTTCGTCTGGCATCTTGCCAGCTACAGCCTTTTCGTACGGCGCACGATCGGCCAGGCGACGCCGCTGCCCATGCTCGACAGAAACCGCGTCGAGGTCTGCGCCAGCCCCGCCGTGCGCGGCCCCTTCGCCACCGGAATCTTCGTCAAGACGATCGTGCTGCCCGCAGATTATCGCCGCCGTTATGACGCGGATGAGCTTCGCCTCGCCATGGCGCATGAGACGGCGCATCACCGCCGCTGCGACATGTCGGCGAACCTTGCGGCGCTCGTCATGCTCTCGCTGCACTGGTTCAATCCGATCGCCTGGCGCGCGCACCGCGCCTTCCGCGTCGATCAGGAACTGGCCTGCGACGCAATCGTGCTGGCCAAAGCGACGCCCGCCGAACGCCATGCCTATGGATCGGCGCTACTGAAATCGACCTGCGACCGTCTGCCAATGGCGGCGTGCGCACTTGGGGCCGGGGATGACCTCAAGAGGAGATTGAAGATGATGGCACATAGTCGGCCCAGCGACCGCGCAGTGCGGATCGGCGCGGCGCTCGCGACGCTGCTGACGGGGGGCGGCCTGCTGCTCACGGCTTCGGGCGGGATCGCCGCCGAAACAAGGCAGGCGGTCAAGACCGGGGTGAAGCAGGCCGTCGCCGACACTGCCGACTGGACGCCCGTCGCCCCTGTCGCCGACGTGGAGCCCGCCGCGCCAATCAGGCAGGTCGCGCTCGCCGAACCGGCCAGGACGACGACGGAGGGCGACGACGCGTCGGATGCCGACATCATATCGCCGCCCGCGCCCCCGGCTCCGCCGGCGCCGCCCGCACCGCCGTCCCCCCCGTCGGCTCGCAGCGCCGGTCACGACAGGACGGCGTGGGTCGATGGCAAGGCGATCTCCGCCCAGGTTCAGGCCGCGATGGCGGAAGCCCGGCTCGAAATGAGCCAGTCGTTCCGCGAATCCGCGCGCGCTCAGGCTGACGCCAGGCGCGCCATGGCTGACGCGCGCCGCCAGATGCGCGGGCTGCGGATGCAGATCGTGATGCGGGACTGCAAGGGCGGGCGTACGGAGACGAGCATGAGCAGCGACAGCAACGGCAACAAGGTCCAGCGCATGATTGTCTGCGAGAATGGCGGCGTCGACCAGGCCGAAATCCGCCGCACGACGATCGAGGCGCTCCAGGCCGCGCGTATCAGCCTCGCCGCGATCGACGCCCGCGCGCTGACCGAGGATGCCCGCACGCGCGCACTGGCCGAGGTCGACCGCAAGATTGCCGAACTCAAGGCTCAATAAGGTCCGGCCGGACCCCGGCGGAAGCAAGGCCCTCGTCCCCTGAGCGCCTTCACCAAGGCTGCTTCCGCCGGGTATGCAGCTTGCACGCGGCGCAAAAATCGCCACATCGGGCGCATGGAGCAATTCCCCGTCGGCCGCGTCGTCACGCTCGAACCGCTGGTTCGCCGCGTGCTCGCGCCCAATCCGTCCGCCTTCACCTATTCGGGTACGCAGACCTATATCGTCGGCGAGGGGACGGTCGCGGTGATCGATCCCGGCCCCGACGATCCCGATCATGTCGCGGCGCTGCTCCGCGCGGTGGAAGGCGAGACGGTTTCAGCCATCCTCTGCACGCACACCCACCGCGACCACAGCCCCGCCGCCATCGCTTTCAAGGCGGCGACGGGGGCCGAAATCGTCGGTTGCGCGCCGCTCGCGCTGGACGACAGCGGCCCGCGCGCCGACGCCGCCTTCGATCGCGGCTATGCGCCCGATCGGGTGCTCGGCGATGGCGAAGCCGTCTCGGGGCCAGGCTGGACGCTGCAGGCGGTGGCGACCCCCGGCCACACCTCGAACCACCTCTGCTTCGCGTTGCCCGAAAGCGGCGCGCTCTTCACCGGAGATCATGTCATGGGCTGGTCGACGACGGTGATCTCGCCGCCCGACGGCGACATGGCCGACTATATGGCGAGCCTCGACAAGCTTTCGCGCCGCGAGGACCGCATCTATTATCCGGCGCATGGCGATCCGGTCGATCGTCCCCAGCGCCTCGTGCGCGGTCTCGCCGGCCATCGCCGCCAGCGCGAAGGCCAGATCCTCCGCCTGCTGGGGGAAGGGCCGCAGACTATCCCCGGCTTTGTCGCGCGCATGTATGCCGGCCTCGATCCCCGGCTCAATGGAGCGGCGGGCCGATCGGTGCTCGCGCATCTGATCGATCTTAAGCAGCGCGGCGTCGTTGCCGCAGAGGGCGAACAATGGCGGAAATGCGATTGATGGGCGCCGTAGGCAAGATCTTGCTCGCAATGCTCGGCGCGGTCGTCATCGCCGGCGGGGCCTTCCTGCTCGCCGCGCGCTATGTCGAGAACAAGCTGGCGCCCGCGCCCGAGACGATCGTGTCAAGCAGCCTGCAGGGGCTGCGCGAACAGAACCGCCTTTCCGCTTTCGCGGCGCGCTATGTCGCTGTCGTCACCTCCAAGCAACAGCGCCTCGCCGGGATGCTGAGCGCCGAACGCACGCTGATCATGCCGGGCATGGTCCGCTACGAAGTCGATCTCAGCAAGCTCAACCAGCGCGACGTCAAATGGGATGCCACGACGAAAGTGCTGAGCGTCACGCTGCCTCCGGTCGAAATTGTCGGCCCACAGATCGATCTGAACCAGATCCGCCAATATGACGATGGCGGCCTGCTCCTCAGCCTCACCGATGCGCGCCAGACGCTCGACGACGCCAATCGCAAGGCCGGACAGGAAGAGCTTGTTCGCCAGGCGCGCGAACCCGTGCCGATGCGCCTCGCGCGCGACGCCACGCGCCGCGCGGTCGAACGCAGCTTCGCCATGCCGCTGCGCGCGGCCGGGCTCGACGCGACCGTCGAAGCGCGCTTCGCCGACGAGGCGCCCGACGATCGCCAGATGGACCGCTCGCGCAGCCTCGGCGAAGTGCTCGGCAACGCCAACTAACCCATCGCTCTCCGCCCTCCGATCGCCCTTGAACCCCGGCGAAAGACGGGCCATGTCAGCCGGCGAGTCAGGCGATATGGTGAATTGAAATGGACGCACGTGGCGGAATCGGCGGCAGCCTGACGGGGCTGGATCTGCGGGCGGAGATCGACCGGCTGCGCAAGGAGCGCAACGCCGTGATCCTCGCGCATTATTACCAGAAGCCGGAGATTCAGGATCTTGCCGATTTCGTGGGCGACAGCCTCGATCTGTCGCGCAAGGCCGCCTCGACCGACGCCGACGTCATCGCCTTTTGCGGCGTCAAGTTCATGGCCGAGACCGCGAAGATCCTCTCGCCCGACAAGATCGTGATCCTGCCCGATCTCGATGCCGGCTGCAGCCTTGAGGATTCTTGCCCGCCCGATCAGTTCAAGGCGTTCCGGGAAGCGCATCCCGATCATATCGCGCTCACCTACATCAACTGCTCGGCCGAGGTGAAAGCGCTCAGCGACATCATCGTCAC
>QFNN01000192.1 GCA_003240855.1 Sphingomonas sanxanigenens | reverse complement strand
TCGTCGAGAAGCGCGGCGAAGAGGCCGACCAGCTCGACATCGTCCTCCACGATCACGACGGCAAGCTCGATATCCCCAGCCCCGGTGCAGTCATCCGCATCAAGCTAGGCTGGAAACAGGGGGACGATGTCACGCCCGGGCTGGTCGACAAGGGCAGCTTCCGCATCGATGAGGCCGAATGGTCGGGGCCGCCCGATATCGTCACCATTCGCGGTCGATCGGCCGATCTGGCCGACAGCCTGCGCGTCCGCAAGGAAAAGACGCACCGCGATACGACGATCGGCGCGATCGTCGAAAAGGTCGCGAAGGCCAATGGCCTTGCCGCAAAGGTGGATCCGTCGCTCGCCGGCATTGCGGTGACGGTGCTGCAGCAGGACGGCAGGAGCGATATGGCCTTCCTGCGTAAGCTCGGTCGCCGCCACGACGCTGTCGCCACGGTGAAGGACGGCAAGCTGCTCTTCGCGCCGATCGGCGCGGGGCGCACCGCCGGCGGCAAGGCCATCCCGCCGATCACGCTCACGCGCGCGGCGGTCGAGCGCTATGCCTTCCGCCGCGTCGATCGGTCCAACACCGCCGGCGTCGAGGCGCGGTGGCACGACCAGGCCGGCGCGAAGCGCAAGACCGTCAAGGTCGCCGGTGACGGCAAGGGCAAGGCTAAGCGCCTTCGCAAGATCTACGGCAGCGAAGCCGATGCGCGCGCGGCGGCCCAGGCGGAGGCATTGCGCCTGAAGCGCGGTGCGGCCGAGTTCGACGTCGATCTCGCGCTTGGCCGACCTGACCTTTACCCGGAACGTCCGGTGACGCTGAAAGGCTTCAAGCCTGAACCTGATGCCAAGGCATGGCTGGTTGCGGAGGCGACACACGTGCTTGATGGCGATGGCGGATTGTCGACCAAGCTCAAGCTCGAGGCTCGCTAGTGGGCAAGCTCGCGCGGGAGGCGGCCCGCGCGCCATTCTTCTCCTCCTATCCAAAAAATCGACTATTTCAAAGTCTACCAGTCGTCTTGATATTTTCTGGATTCCAAAAATAATGCGACAGAATTTGACCAGTTGGCGCTAATGGTCTACATAAAAGAAGCTAACGTCGCCTGCGACGGATTTTGAGGCATTTGCGCCGATTTTTCCTTTCTCGCGCTATCAGCCTTGATCACATCATTCGTGATCGAGTCCTATATTCTCGTGAGAGGAAATTTTATGCCCATCGGCACCGTCAAATTTTTCAACACAGATAAAGGCTACGGCTTCATTTCGCCCGACGATGGCGGGAATGATAGCTTCGTGCATATCAGCGCCATCGAGCGGTCGGGCATGCAGACGCTCAACAAGGACCAGAAGGTCAGTTATGATGTTGAAACCGATCAGCGCGGCAAGCTGTCGGCTGTAAATCTCCAGTCGGTCTGAGCCTTTGGCTAACCCGGCTTATTCACCGCGTTGGGCCGAGAGGGTTGGCGGGAGTGGCATAAGCCTCTGATCTGAATTAGGAACTGGGTGTCTAAGCCGAACCTGCC
>QFNN01000191.1 GCA_003240855.1 Sphingomonas sanxanigenens | reverse complement strand
CCGTCGCCCGTCGTCGCATAATCGGAGAGGATGATATGCCCCGATTGCTCGCCCCCGACATTGAAGCCCGCGCCCCGCATCCGCTCAAGCACCAGCCGGTCGCCGACGCCGGTGCGTTCGAGGCTGAGCCCCGCGCTCTGCAGATGCCGTTCCAGCCCCAGGTTCGACATGACGGTGGCGACCAGCCCGCCGCCGCGCAGCAGGCCGCGTTCGGCCCAGCGCGTCGCGATCAGCGCCATCAACTGGTCGCCGTCGATGATCGTGCCTTTCTCGTCGACCACGATCAGCCGGTCGGCGTCGCCGTCGAGCGCGATGCCGATATGCGCGCCCGACGCCACCACGGTTTCCTGCAGAAGGCCCGGCGCGGTCGAGCCGCATTTGTCGTTGATGTTGGTGCCGTTGGGCGTGACGCCGATCGGGATCACATCTGCGCCCAGTTCCCACAAGGCGGCGGGGGCGACCTGATAGGCGGCGCCGTTCGCGCAATCGACCGCGATGCGCAGTCCGTCGAGCTTCAGATGATCGGGGAAAGTCGATTTGGCGGCGTGGATATAGCGCCCGCGCGCATCCTCCACGCGCCGCGCCCGGCCCGTTTTTTCGGCGGGGGCAAGCACCGGCTCGACCTCGATCAGCGCCTCGATCGCGGCCTCGTCCTCGTCGGACAGCTTGTAGCCGTCGGGGCCGAACAGCTTGATCCCGTTGTCGGCGAAGGGGTTATGGCTGGCCGAGATCATCACGCCGATGTCTGCGCGCATCGACCGGGTGAGCATCGCCACTGCGGGCGTCGGCATCGGCCCCACCTGCACCACGTCCATCCCCACGCTGGTGAAACCCGCCACCAGCGCCGATTCCATCACATAACCCGATAGCCGCGTATCCTTGCCGATGACGACGCGGTGGACATGGTCGCCGCGCAGAAAGTGCGCGCCTGCCGCCATGCCGACCTTCATCGCCATCTCGGCGGTCATCGGCGATTTGTTCACCCGACCGCGAATACCGTCGGTTCCGAAGAATTTTCTGCCCATTGCATCCCGTTCCGGTTGGCGGGCCGCCCCCCAGCGCCCATCTGCGTTGCAGCCCTGATAGCAAGGAGAGGCGTCCCATGAAATATCGCGAACTGGGCGATGGCCTGAAGGTTTCGGCGCTCGGCCTCGGCTGCATGCCGATGGCCGGCACCAGCGCCGGCATGTACGGCGCCGCAGACGAGGGCGAATCGATCGCCACGATCCACCGCGCGATCGATCTGGGCGTGACCTTCTTCGACACCGCCGAAGTCTATGGCCCCTGGCTCAACGAGGAACTTCTTGGTCGCGGCATCAGGGGCAGGCGCGACGGACTGGTGATCGCGACCAAATTCGGCTTCCGCATCGACGGCGGCAAGCGCATCGAAGGCGTCGATTCCACCCCCGCCAATATTCGCCGTGCGTGCGAAGCATCGCTGAATCGCCTCGGAATCGATGCGATCGACCTGTTTTATCAGCATCGCGTCGATCCGAATGTGCCGATCGAGGATGTGG
>QFNN01000055.1 GCA_003240855.1 Sphingomonas sanxanigenens | reverse complement strand
CGCCCTGGCCGGTTTTCGTCACCACCGCCGATCATCCGCTGCTGACGCGGGCGATGGTCTCCGCCTTCCTTGCAGGCGCCGCGGATTGCGATGTGGCGCTGGCGGCGGTCGAGCGTCATGCGATGCTTGCGCGCTATCCGGAGAACAAGCGCACCTGGCTGCGCTTTTCCGACGGCGCTTATTCGGGCGCGAACCTCTTCGCGCTCGCCACGCCGCGCGCGGTGCGCGCGCTCGATCTGTGGAGCATGGCGGAGCAGGACCGCAAGAAGGCCTTCCGCCTCTTCTGGCATTTCGGCCCGCTGCTCGCGCTGCGCGCGATCACCCGGACGATCGGCTTCGCCGCCGCGATCCGTTCCGCCGGCAGGCGCAACGGCTTCGCCGCCAGGCTGGTCGTTCTCGATGACCCCGAAGCCGCAATCGACGTCGACAAGGTCAGCGATCACGAAATGGCGGAATCGATCCTCGCCGCGCGGGGGTGACCAACCTCTCGTCATTGCGAGCGCAGCGAAGCAATCCAGACAATGTCCGGCACCCGCTGGATTGCTTCGCTGCGCTCGCAATGACGAACGGGCGTTACGCCGGCACCGGCTCCTGCGATCGCATCAGGCGCCGCGCGATCCGGTCCATATCGTCGCGCAGCCGCGTCGCCAGCGTCAGGTCGTCGATCGCGTCGAAAGCCATCACCTGCGGCATCGACAGCGCGACGCGCATCGTGGCGCCCCAGCGGCCGTCGGACAGGCGCACGCATTTGACCGGCTGGCCAAGGCGGATACCCGCCTCGATCAGGGCGGCGTGACGCGCGCGCGCTTCGTCGAAATCGGGCGCGTCAGGGGTGCGGCTCAGGTCAAGCGTGGCCAGCGTGTCTTCCTCCACCGGATGCGGCACGCTGCAGCGCGGCGGCATGATCCGCCCTGCGCCGATCTTCGCGGCCAGCCCGTCGACCGCGAAGCCGAAGGCGTCGATCACGCGCGCGATGCGTGGGGCGGAAAGCGTGCTGAACCGTTCCAGCTCGAAGATCGCGCTTTCGAGGCGGAGAAGCAGGCCCGGGTTGGCGTCGTCGATCAGCGTTTCCGTGCCCGGCCAGCCCTCGGGCCATTCGGCGCGGCGGAAGATGGCGGCGAAGCCTGCAGGCAGGGCAGGGCGCGCGCGCGGCGGCAGCAGCGCGAAACCGCTGAACGGCGCGCCGCCCATGAACTTGGATCCGGTGAGAAAGACGATCGCGCCGCGCGCGAGATAGGCGGCGACGCTTTCCGGGCAGATGCGCGCCTGGCAGGCATCGACGACGAAGCTCAGCCGGTCGCCGTGGCGCGCGATCAGCCAGTCGATCTCGGGCAGTTCGGGCAGCACCAGCCCGGTTTTTGAGCCGTGGACGATATGGACCAGCGGATGGCGGCCCGCTGCGTGGGCTTCGATCGCGGCGGCGTCGATCGCGGCGGCCATCGTCGCGCTGTCATGCGCCTGCCCGTTGCGGTCGCGGACCGGCAGGTCGGCAATCGTCACGCGTTCGGCGAGGCCGGGCACCGGCTGTCCCGCCGCCACGCCCGCGCCCAGCGCGGTTTCCCCGGCGAAATAACGGCCGCTTGCCGAATGGATGCAGCCGCTGCCCACCTCGTCCGCGCCGAGCAGGATGTTGTGCACCCCCGCGCCACGCGCGCCAGCGAGATGCAGCGCGACATATTCAAGGTCGGTGCCCGATGGCGCAAAGACGATCTCGGCGTCGCGCGGCAGTTCATAGGCGGCGGCGATCCGCTCGCGCAGCGCGCCGAGCGCGCCGGCATAGGCCGCGCCGCTCATCCCCGCCTCATAACCGAGCGCGGAGACGTGAGCGAAAGCGCTGTCCGACAGGTCGTTGACGGTCGATGAGGCATAGGCCAGCATGTCGGAGGGGCGCGGGGCCGATCCATAGCGGTTGAGCCCGGTGCAGGGGTCGATCAGGATTCGGGCGTCGCCGCCCGTGGCCATGAGCAGCGTGGCCGGCGTGTCGCGCCGTGTGGGAAATCCGGTCATCGTCGAATCCGTCGAGAGAGTTTCGGCAGAATCCTCCAATTTCAAGTCAATTCGATGACATATGTTTCATGTTCCTGAAACAAAGCGGCGGCATCATATCAATGTTACAATAACGGGACGATTCTGGCGTGATAGACAATATCAGGGCCGCGACTATCAATGCCGAAACCAAAGATACCCGCGAGGTCATGTTCATTGCGAAACATGCCTTATGGGCAGGTGGACTCCATCCGGATGACGGCAACCATGCGATATATCATGTAGAGATACGTAATATTCTTCGCGATATTGGCATTCGTGTGAAGCTGGCCGACAGCCATGATGCGCTGTTCGACTCGCCGAACGTCGATTTCGTCTTTGCGCTGCTCAACCGCGCCGGCTTCCTCAATTCGGAAATGCTGCTGCCCCTGCTGTGCACGCGGCTCGGGCTGCCCTTCCTGGGCGCCAGCCCGATCCTGCGCGGCCTGGGCGACGACAAGCACCTCACCAAGCTGGAGGCGCGCGCGCGCGGCGTGCCCACCGCTCCCTGGGCGATCTACCGCCGCGGCGCGCCGATGCTTCAGCACGGCTGCCCGATGGCCGAGCGCATGGTCATCAAACCCAATGCTTCCTCGGCCTCGTGGGGCGTCTCCGACGCCGGCGACTGGGCGGGCGTGAAGGCCGCGGTCGAGCGTCTCCACGACGAAGGCCACGACGCGATCGTCGAACCCTTCCTCAACGGCAGCGATGTCGAGGTTCCCGTGATAACCCAGCAGGGCGCGCCGGCGATCATGCCGATGATGCTATTCGAGCAGGCCGATCCAACGCATCTGCGCACTTATTGGGAAAAGCGCGATCTGGTCGATCGCAGCGCGAAATACAGCCTCGTCGCTTTCGACGATCCTCATTGGATGCCGATCATCGCCGATTATACGCGGCGCATGGCCGGGGTCTTTGCGCCTTTCGACTATGCGCGCTTCGAGTTTCGCCTCGACCAGGAAAAGGGCGAGGTGATGTTCCTTGAGAACAACCTCAACTGCAATCTCTGGTCGCAGAAGGTGTTCGGCCGCTCGGCGGCGCTCGCCGGACTGAGTCACCATGAACTGATCGAGACGATCCTTGCCGAAAGCTTTGCGCGGCAGGGGCTGCTCGTCCGCGAACGCGAACTGGCGGCCTGATCGTGGCGACCGCGATCGTCCTCGCCGCACAGCGCGCCGGCCGACTCGATCCTCTCGCCGAGCGAGCGGGCGTCTCGCACAAGTGCCTCGTGCCGATCGGCGGCGTTCCGCTGATTACGCATGTGCTGACGACGCTGGCGGCGACCCCGGGAATCGCCGCGATCCGCGTGGTCATTGAGCGCGAGGCGTTCGATCTGCTCCGCCCGGTGCTCCGCACAGTTGCGGGTGCGCCGGTCGAACTGATCGCGGCGGCCGACAATCTGGCCGATAGCGTCGGGGCGGGGGCGAAGGGCGCGGCGACGCCGCTGATTATCACCACCGCCGACAACGCCCTGCTTTCGACCGAGGCGGTCGGCGAGATGCTCGATTGCCTCGCGGACGGCGCCGAGGGCGTGGTCGCGCTGGCGACGCGCGATGCGGTGCTCGCCGCCCATCCGGAGGGGCAGCGCCGCTTCTATGAATTGCGCGACAACGCCTATTCCAACTGCAACCTTTATGCGCTGTCCGGCCCCAAGGCGCTGAGCGCGGCCGAAGCCTTTCGCGGCGGCGGCCAGTTCGCCAAGAGCGCCAGGCGCATCATCGTCGCCTTCGGCCTGCTTAACCTGCTGTCGCTGCGTTTCCGGCTGATCTCGGTCGACACTGCGATGAAGCGGCTGTCCAGGCGGTTCGGCGTCAAATTGCGCGCGGTGATCCTCGCCGATGGCGCGCATGCGATCGACGTGGACAATGAGCGCACCTATGCGATCGTCGATCAGCTCCTGCCCGGTCGCGCCCGCCCTGCCTTCGCCATCGCGGCCGAATAGCCCGCCGCGCCGCCCGGCGATGGGCGCTCTGGCTTGTTTTTGAGACACTGGACGCGGCCCGATACCGCGCCAGAACCGCGTCGCGCGGTATTTTCTCGCGAAACATGCGCGTTGCGCCTTTCGTTCTGCGATCCGATTGGCTATCGCGACGCGGCGAAAGGGATTGTCGATGGCCGAATTCACCCTCCCCAAGAACAGCGTGATCAAGAAGGGGACCAAGCACCCCGCGCCTGAAGGCGCGACGCGGACCAAGACCTTCAAGATTTACCGGTACGATCCCGACTCGGGCGAGAATCCGCATTACGACCAGTACACGATCGACCTCGACGAGTGCGGGCCGATGGTTCTGGACGCGCTGATCAAGATCAAGGGCGAGCAGGATTCGTCGCTCACCTTCCGTCGTTCGTGTCGCGAAGGCATTTGCGGTTCGTGCGCGATGAACATCGACGGCTCGAACACGCTCGCCTGCACCAAGGCGATCGAGGATGTGAAGGGCGACATCCGCATCACGCCGCTGCCGCACATGGACGTGATCAAGGATCTCGTTCCCGACTTCACGCATTTCTATGCGCAATATGCCTCGATCAAGCCGTGGCTGCAGACGGTTACGCCGCCGCCTTCGGGCAAGGAGCGGGTTCAGTCGCCCGAGGATCGCTCGAAGCTGGACGGGCTTTACGAGTGCATCCTGTGCGCCTGCTGCTCGACCTCCTGCCCCAGCTACTGGTGGAACAGCGACAAGTTCCTCGGTCCGGCGATCCTGCTCCAGGCCTATCGCTGGCTGGCCGACAGCCGTGACGAGATGACCGGCGAGCGCCTCGACGAGCTCGAGGATCCATTCCGCCTCTATCGCTGCCACACGATCATGAACTGCTCGAACGTCTGCCCCAAGGGGCTGTCGCCCGCGCGGGCGATCGCCGAAACCAAGAAGATGATGGTCGAGCGGGCGGTTTGAACGAAGGCGAAACTGGCGTGGCGGAGCGGGCTGCGCCCGGCTTCGTCCACGCCCCCGATCCCGACAATCCCGGTTGGCTGATCTGGGAACTGAGCGATCCGACGCGGTTCAATGCGCTGCTCGGTCGCTTTCGGGTGCGGATGGAGGATGGCGGCAAGGTTCGCGTCCGGACTTTTCCCGAACACCAGCACTCCAACCTGTCGAACAATGTTCATGGCGGCGCGCTGCTCGGCTATATCGACGTCGCCCTTTTCGCCGCAGCGCGGATGCACGGGATCATCGAGGCGGGCACGGCGGTGACGCTTGATCTCTCGGTCCAGTTCATCGGCGCTGGGCGTGTGGGCGAACCGCTTGATCTGGTGCTTGAGATATTGCGCGAGACCGGACGGCTGATCTTCATGCGCGGCATCGTCGAGCAGGAAGGCGGCGTGGTGGTCGCTGCGTTTAGCGGCACCGTTCGCAAGCCGGGGCGACCCCGGTGACGCGTCTCATCGATCGTTACGAGGCGCTTGTCGCGCACGGCGAGCTTAAGTCCGACCCGCAGCAGCGCGCCGCCGCCGAGCGGCTCGACCGCCTGCAGGAAGAGCTGGAAGCGGTGCCGCGGCGCGGATCGATCCTCTGGCGGCTGGCCGGGCGCACACCCGATAGCCCGCGTGGCATCTACATGTGGGGCGATGTCGGGCGCGGCAAATCGATGCTGATGGACCTGTTCTTCAGGACGCTCAGGATCGAGCGCAAGCGCCGTGTCCATTTTCACGAATTCATGCTGGAAACGCATGAGCGCCTGCGCCTCGCGCGCGCGACCGAGAAGGGCGATCCGATCCCGATCGTCGCAGCGCAGCTCAAGGGCGAGGCGCGGCTGATCGCGTTTGACGAGATGGTGGTCAACAACTCGGCCGATGCGATGATCCTGTCGCGCCTGTTCACGGCGCTGATTGAGGCCGGCACCTGCGTCGTCGCGACGTCGAACCGCGCGCCTGCGGATCTCTACAAGGACGGGCTCAACCGCGAGCATTTCCTGCCTTTCATCGCGCTGATCGAGGACCGGCTGGATATTCTCACGCTCAACGGGCCGACTGACTACCGGCTCCAGCGCCTCGCGGGCGTCGCAACCTGGCATGTGCCCAATGGCCCGGTCGCCACCGCCGCGCTCTCCGAAGCCTTTTTCCGCCTGACCGATTTCCCGGTCGAGGATCGCGCGCATGTGCCGTCGGAAGATATTCCGGTGCAAGGCGGGCGCACGTTGCACGTGCCCAAGAGCCTGAAAGGCGTTGCGGTATTCTCGTTCAAGCGGCTGTGCGGCGAGGCGCGAGGCGCGGCGGACTATCTGGCGATCGCGCGGCGTTTCCACACCGTCATCCTCGTTGGCGTGCCCCGGCTGGGGCCGGAGAATCGGAACGAGGCGGCGCGCTTCGTCACGCTGATCGACGCGCTCTACGAACATGGCGTGAAGCTGCTCGCCTCCGCCGATGCCGAACCCGGCGATCTTTATGCGAAGGGCGACGGCCGGTTCGAGTTTGATCGGACGATCAGCCGGCTGATGGAAATGCGATCCGAACATTATCTCGCCGCCGGCCACGGGGTGAACTGAGCAAAGCCGCTCTTGCCCCTTCGAGGCGAACGGATAAGGTCCGGCGCGTCGTTGAAGGGAGATAAGATGCGCGTTCTCATTCTCGCCGCCGGGCTGCTCGCAACCGCTGCGCCGGCCCAGCCTCCCGCCGACAAATGGCATGCCGAGGGGCGGGCCATCTATCAGCATGCGATCGAGGTGCCGACCGTGGCGGGGCGCGGCAAGGTGCCCGAGCTTGCGGAATGGCTGAAGGCGAAGTTCGCCGCCGCCGGGCTGACTGACGCGGTCATCAAACCCTATGACGACAGCGCCGACCTGATCGTGCGCTGGAAGGCCGAAGGCAAGCCCATGCAAAAGCCGATCCTCCTCCTCGCGCATCTGGACGTTGTCGAGGCCAAGGCTGCGGACTGGCCGCGCGATCCCTTCAAGCTGGTCGAGGAAGGCGGCTATTTCTACGGGCGCGGCACGCTCGACGACAAGCAGGGCGTCACCGCCGTCACCACCGCGATCCTGCGGCTGAAGGCCGAGGGCTTCAAACCCAGGCGCGACATTATCATCCTGTTCAGCGGCGACGAGGAGACTGACGGCAAGGGCGCCGATCTCGCCGCGACTGAGTGGCGCAGCCTGATCGACGCCGAATATGCGCTCAATGCAGACGCCGGCGGCGGCGCGAAAGGGCCTGACGGCAAGCTGCTGGGCTTCGCGTTCCAGACATCCGAAAAAACCTATGCCGATTATACGCTGACCGTCACCAACCCGGGCGGCCACAGTTCGCGCCCGCGCCCGGACAATGCGATTTACGAGCTGGCGGCCGGGCTGACCAAGCTCGCCGATTATCGTTTCCAGCCGATGATGGACGACACCACGCGCGCCTATTTCGAGGTGCGGCAGAAGAGCGAGACAGGCAAGCTGGGCGATGCGATGCGCGCCTGGCTCAAAAACCCGGCCGACGGCGCGGCTGCCGACGTGATCGAGGCCGATCCGCTTGAGGTGGGCGGTACGCGCACGCGCTGCGTCGCGACGCGCCTGGCGGGCGGCCATGCCAATAATGCGTTGCCGCAGACTGCGACCGCCAACGTCAATTGCCGCATCTTCCCCGGCACGACGCCGCAGGCGATCGAGGCCGAGCTGCAATCGATCCTCGGCAAGGGCGTGACCGTGAAGCTGGTGGGCAATCCCAAATATTCGGGCGCCTCGCCGCTGCGCGCCGATGTCCTCAAGGCTTATACGGATTCGGTGCGCAGGCGTTTTCCGGGCGCGCTGGTCGTCCCCAAGATGGAGGCGGGCGCGACCGACGGCCTTTATCTGCGCGCGGCGGGCATCCCGACTTATGGCGTCGACGGGACGTGGATCGTCGTTCCCGACGACGAACGCGCGCACGGGCTGAACGAGCGCTATCCGGTGCAGGCGCTCTACGACAATATCGACCATTGGCACGACATGGTGGCGGCGCTCGCCCGCTGAATCCGATGATCGCGCGCAACGCTCTTCTGACGTTCATCGCCCTGCTGCTGCTGATCTTCGGCGGCATGTATTTTACCGGCGCGATCGGCTGGGGCGCGCCCGCGCTGATTCTCTGCGGCGGGCTGGCGACGCTGATCGAGCGTCGCTTCTATGAAAGGCGGACTGGAGGCAGGCCCGGGCCGGAATGGCGACTGACCGGGGAAAGCAGGATCGATCCCGATACGGGGCAGGTCATTCGGGTCTGGGTCGATTCCGAAAGCGGCGAGAAGCGCGAGGTTGCGGGCGAGCCGACGCTGAACTGACGCGGCGTCGGGCCTCGCTGCGAAGGCGGCACGGCAATCCGGCCAAGCGCCGGCGCGTTACGGATCGCTCCGCTACGCCGGCCGCGACGTGTAGCCAGCGTAACGATGGCTCCCGTAGGAAATGGCGGAAAATCTTGGTTTTCGTCCGTGGAAGTTGACAAAGTTGAGAGGCTGGCGCGCTTTTCTCAACTTATGCGCCGGGGCCATGCCAAAGGCTGACGCACCGGCCGACCCGCGACCTTTCTAGCATCGCAGCGCCGGTGTAGGACAGCATTTCGGGCAACGCTCCGATGCCTGCGGGCAGGGGTGCGGATGCAAGGTCTGCATCGCCAGTTGAACAAAGCTGAACCCACGAACAGAGTAATTATTGCAAATAATTCGCAATTGCAAAGATTTCTAAAATACGTAGTTGAAGCCTTAACACAATGGGCCTAAGCCGCGCCCGGACTCGACAGCGCGTATTGCAATTCGAGCAATCCGCGCGCCCCATGCGGAGGTTTTGATGGCCCGTAAGAAGATCGCCCTCATTGGTGCTGGCAATATTGGCGGCACGCTTGCTCATCTCGCAGCGCTGAAAGGACTCGGCGACGTCGTCCTCTTCGACGTGGTCGAAGGCGTGCCCCAGGGCAAAGCGCTCGATCTGTCGCAGTGCGGCCCGGTCGAAGGCTTCGACGCCAAGATTACCGGCACCAACGACTATGCCGACATCAAGGGCGCCGACGTGATCATCGTCACCGCCGGCGTCGCCCGCAAGCCGGGCATGAGCCGCGACGACCTGCTGGGCATCAACCTCAAGGTGATGAAGGCGGTCGGCGAGGGCATCAAGAACAACGCCCCCGACGCTTTCGTCATCTGCATCACCAACCCGCTCGACGCGATGGTCTGGGCGCTGCGCGAGTTTTCGGGCCTGCCGCACAACAAGGTGGTCGGCATGGCCGGCGTGCTTGACTCGGCGCGCTTCAGCCACTTCCTCGCCGAGGAGTTCAACGTTTCGGTCAAGGACGTCACCAGCTTCGTGCTCGGCGGCCATGGCGACACGATGGTTCCGGTCATCGCCTATTCTGCGGTCTCGGGCATCCCCGTTCCCGATCTGATCAAGATGGGCTGGTCGACGCAGGAGAAGATCGACGCGATCGTGAAGCGCACGCGCGGCGGCGGCGGCGAGATCGTCGCCCTGCTCAAGACCGGTTCGGCCTATTACGCTCCGGCGACCAGCGGCATCGCGATGGCCGAGGCCTATCTCTACGACCAGAAGCGCGTCCTGCCCGCCGCCGCCTATGTGAACGGCGAATATGGCCTGAACGACCTTTATGTCGGCGTGCCGGTGATGATCGGCGCGAACGGCGTCGAAAAGGTCGTCGAGA
The DNA here is from genome assembly GCA_003240855.1 of Sphingomonas sanxanigenens. Classification (GTDB taxonomy): domain Bacteria; phylum Pseudomonadota; class Alphaproteobacteria; order Sphingomonadales; family Sphingomonadaceae; genus Sphingomonas_L; species Sphingomonas_L sanxanigenens_A. Next base: position 8,652 of record QFNN01000055.1, on the reverse strand, counting down.
TCGAGCTGGACGCCGAAGCCAAGGCCAACCTTCAGGTCTCGGTCGATGCGGTCAAGGAACTGCTGGTCGCCTGCAAGGCGATCGACGGCTCGCTGGCCTGATCCGCCCGGCGCGACAACAACAACCATAAGTCCGCGCTGGCGGAAATCACCAAGGATAGAGCCAAGGCATGAGCATTCTCGTCAACGCGAACACCAAGGTCATCACGCAGGGCATGACCGGCAAGACCGGTACCTTCCACACGAAGGCTGCGCTTGACTATGGTACGAAGATGGTCGGCGGCGTGACGCCGGGCAAGGGCGGCACCATCCATGAGGAACTGGGGCTGCCCAACTTCGACACGGTGGCGGAAGCTGTCGCCAAGACGGGGGCCGACGCCAGCGTCATCTACGTTCCGCCGCCCTATGCCGCCGACTCGATCCTCGAGGCGATCGACGCCGAAGTGCCGCTGATCGTCTGCATCACCGAGGGCATTCCCGTGCTCGACATGGTGAAGGTGAAGCGTGCGCTTTCGGGTTCCAAGTCGCGTCTCATCGGCCCGAACTGCCCGGGCGTGCTGACGCCTGGCGAATGCAAGATCGGCATCATGCCGGGCAATATCTTCAAGAAGGGTTCGGTGGGCGTCGTCTCGCGTTCGGGCACGCTGACCTATGAAGCGGTGTTCCAGACCTCGAACGCCGGCCTTGGCCAGACCACTGCGGTCGGCATCGGCGGCGATCCGGTCAACGGCACCAACTTCATCGACGTGCTCGAGCTCTTCCTTGCTGACGACAAGACCGAGTCGATCATCATGATCGGCGAGATCGGCGGCAGCGCCGAGGAAGAAGCCGCGCAGTTCCTGAAGGACGAGGCGAAGCGTGGCCGCAAGAAGCCGATGGTCGGCTTCATCGCGGGCCGCACCGCGCCTCCGGGGCGTCGCATGGGCCATGCCGGCGCGATCGTCTCGGGCGGCCAGGGCGGCGCCGAGGACAAGATCGCGGCCATGGAAAGCGCTGGCATCCGCGTTTCGCCCAGCCCTTCGGAGCTGGGTTCGACTCTGGTGAAGGTGTTGAACGGTTAAGTAAATTGAGTGCTCCCCGCGTTCGCGCCGCTGATCGTCAGGGCGCGAGGGGAGCGCTCCAGAATGTCCCGCATCGCCGGGACGGATGGTGGTGACCAATGGGTATCGAAGGCCAGGATTTCGGCGACATCGAGGGGGTTAGCCCCTCCTTCGTGGAGTCGCTTTACCGCAAATATGTCGCTGATCCGACGTCGGTCGAGGCGGGCTGGCGCGAATGGTTCCAGGGGCTTGAGGCGGCGCAGGCCGGCCCGAGCTGGCGGCGCGCCAACTGGCCGCTGAGCGATACCGACACGCTGACCGCCGGGCTTGACCCCACGCAGATGGCGGTGCCGCCCAAGGCCGCGCCCAAGGCCGCGGCGCCTGCCGCTGCGGCGATCGATCCCGGTGCGGTCGAGCGCGCGGCGAGCGACTCGATCCGTGCGATGATGCTCATCCGCACCTATCGCGTGCGCGGCCACCTTGCCGCCAACCTCGATCCGCTCGGCCTGTCCAAGCGCGAGCTGCCCGCCGACCTGACGCCGGAATATCACGGCTTCGCAGGCGCGGACCTCGACCGTCCCGTCTATCTCGGCGGCGCCCTGGGGCTTCAATATGCGACGGTGCGCGAGATCGTCGCGACCCTGCGGGCCAATTACTGCGGCTCGGTCGGCCTTGAATATATGCACATCTCCGACACCGAGGAGCGCAAGTTCCTGCAGGAGCGGATGGAAGGCAAGGACAAGGTCATCGAGTTCACGCCGGAAGGCAAGAAAGCGATCCTCGCCAAGGTCATCCAGGCCGAGCAGTATGAATCCTTCCTCGGCAAGAAATATGTCGGCACCAAGCGCTTCGGCCTGGACGGCGGCGAGGCGATGATCCCCGCGCTCGAAGCGGTGATCAAATATGGCGGCCAATATGGCGTGCGCGAGATCGTTTACGGCATGGCGCATCGCGGCCGCCTGAACGTGCTCGCCAACGTCATGGCGAAGCCGTTCCGCGTGATCTTCCACGAGTTCTCGGGCGGCTCGGCCAATCCCGAGGATGTCGGCGGTTCGGGCGACGTGAAATATCACCTCGGCACCAGCACCGACCGCGAGTTTGACGGCGTCAGCGTCCACATGTCGCTGGTTCCCAACCCCTCGCACCTCGAGGCGGTGAACCCCGTCGTGCTCGGCAAGACCCGCGCGCAGCAGGTGTTCCGCGACGATCTGGAAAAGCACCAGCAGGTTCTGCCGGTGCTGATCCATGGCGACGCGGCCTTCGCCGGCCAGGGCATCAACTGGGAATGCCTCAGCTTCTCGGGCATCCGCGGCTACAACACCGGCGGCTGCATCCACTTCGTCATCAACAACCAGATCGGTTTCACGACGAGCCCGCAGTTCGCGCGCTCCTCGCCCTATCCGTCGGATGTGGCGAAGGGCGTTCAGGCGCCCATCTTCCACGTCAATGGCGACGATCCCGAAGCCGTGACCTTCGCCTGCAAGATGGCGATCGAGTTCCGCCAGCGCTTCGGCCGCGACATCGTGATCGACATGTGGTGCTATCGCCGCTTCGGCCACAATGAAGGCGACGAACCCGGCTTCACCCAGCCGCTGATGTACGCCAAGATCCGCCAGCATCCCAAGGTCAGCGTGATCTACAGCGATCGGCTCAAGGCCGAGGGCGTGGTCGACGACGCTTTCGTCGAGAAGGCGGCGGGCGATTTCACGACGCTGCTCGACGGCGAGTTCGAGGCCGCCAAGACCTACAAGGCCAACCAGGCTGACTGGTTTGCCGGGCGCTGGTCGGGTCTGCACAAGCCCGCCGACGCGGAAACCGCGCGCCGCAATGTCGAGACCGGCATCTCGCAGAAGCTGTTCGACAGCCTCGGCCGCACGCTCACCACGGTCCCCGAAGGGCTGGATGTTCACAAGACGCTCGGCCGCATCCTCGATGCGAAGCGCGAGATGTTCAAGTCGGGCGCCAATTTCGACTGGGCGACCGGCGAGGCGCTGGCTTTCGGCGCGCTGCTGTCGGAAGGCTATGGCGTCCGCCTCTCGGGCCAGGATTCGGGGCGCGGCACCTTCAGCCAGCGTCACGCCGTCTGGGTCGACCAGAAGGACGAGCATAAATATATCCCGCTGACCACGGTGCCGCACGGCAGCTTTGAAGTGCTCGACAGTCCGCTGTCCGAGTTCGGCGTGCTGGGTTTTGAATATGGCTACGCCCTTGCCGATCCCAAGACGCTGGTGCTGTGGGAAGGCCAGTTTGGCGATTTCGCCAACGGCGCGCAGGTGATGATCGACCAGTTCATCGCCTCGTCCGAAGCGAAGTGGCTGCGCGCCAACGGCCTCGTGATGTTGCTCCCGCACGGTTATGAAGGGCAGGGGCCGGAGCATAGCTCGGCGCGGCTCGAGCGTTACCTTCAGCTTTGCGCGCAGGACAATATCCAGGTCGCGAACTGCACGACGCCGGCCAATTATTTCCACATCCTGCGCCGGCAGAATCTCCGCAGCTTCCGCAAGCCGCTCGTGATGATGACGCCCAAGTCGCTGTTGCGGCACAAGCTGGCGGTGTCGAAGGCCGAGGACTTCCTGGGTGCGAGCCATTTCCGCCGGCTGCTCTCCGATCCCTCGGCCCCGGCCGCGGCGGATGTGAAGCGTCTCGTCCTGTGCACCGGCAAGGTCGCCTACGACCTGATCGAGGCGCGCGACGCGGCGGGCGACAAGAACACCGAAATCGTCCGCGTCGAGCAGCTTTATCCGTTCCCCAGCGAGCCGCTGGTCGAGCGGCTGAAGAAGCTCGTCAACCTCGAAGAGGTGGTGTGGTGCCAGGAGGAGCCGAAGAATAACGGCGCCTGGTTCTTCGTCGAACCTTATATTGAGGACTGCCTGAAGCAGGCGGACAGCGGGCCGGAGCGTGCGCGCTATGCGGGCCGCGCCGCCTCCGCTTCGCCGGCCACCGGGCTGATGAAGCGGCATCTTGCCGAACAGGGCGCGCTGATTGCCGATGCGCTCGGCCATAGCGTCCGTGAAGAAATCAAGCGCCAGAAGAAGGGCTGAACATGGCGACCGAAGTTAAGGTGCCCGTGCTGGGCGAATCGATCACTGAAGCGACCATCGGCGAATGGCTGAAGAAGCCCGGCGAGCCCGTGAAGGCGGACGAGCCGATCGTCAGCCTTGAGACTGACAAGGTCGCGGTTGAGGTTCCGGCCCCGGTTGCGGGCACCATGGGAGCCTATGCCGCGCAGGTCGGCGATACGGTCGAAGTCGGCGCGCTGCTGGCGACGATCGAGGAAGGCGGGGCCGCTGTAGCCGCGCCTGCCGCCGCCCCGGCCGCGGCACCCGCCGCCGCCGCTCCGGCGCCTGCGCAGACTGCCGAGGCCGAAGCCGCCGGCGATCTCACCCTGTCGCCCGCCGTGCGCCGCGTCGTGCTCGAAAAGGGCGTCGACCCCAGCACGATCAAGGGCACCGGCAAGGACGGCCGCCTGACCAAGGAGGACGTGCTGAAGGCCGCCGAGGCCAAGGCGCCTGCCGAAGCTCCCGCTGCGGCGGCCCCGGCCGCCGCGCCTGCCGCCGCCGCACCGGCGGGTGCGCGCCGCGAGGAGCGCGTCCGCATGACGCGCCTGCGCCAGACGGTCGCGAAGCGCCTCAAGGAAGCGCAGAATACGGCGGCGATGCTGACCACCTTCAACGACGTCGACATGACGGCGGTGATCGAGGCGCGCGCGAAGTACAAGGATCTGTTCGAGAAGAAGCACGGCGTTCGTCTGGGCTTCATGGGCTTCTTCGTGAAGGCCGCCTGCCAGGCGCTTCGCGACGTCCCCGCAGTCAACGGGTCGATCGAGGGCGACGACATCGTCTATCACGACTATGCCGACATCTCGGTCGCGGTCTCGGCCCCCAACGGCCTTGTCGTTCCGGTCATCCGCGACGCGCAGGATCTGTCGGTCGCCGGCATCGAAAAGACGATCGGCGACTTCGGCAAGCGCGCCAAGGACGGCACGCTCAAGATGGATGAAATGAAGGGCGGCACCTTCACGATCTCCAACGGCGGCGTTTTCGGTTCGCTGATGTCGACCCCGATCATCAATCCGCCGCAGTCGGCGGTGCTCGGCCTCCACCGCATCGAGGACCGCCCCGTGGTCCGCGACGGTCAGGTCGTCGTCCGGCCGATGATGTATATGGCGCTCAGCTACGATCACCGGCTGATCGACGGTCGTGAGGCGGTGACTTTCCTCGTCGCGCTCAAGAACGCGATCGAGGATCCGACCCGACTGCTGATCGACCTGTAGGTCGCGCAACCGAAACACCATATCTGTATTCGGGCGGAGCCTGTCGGAGCCCTCCCTTCGTCCTGAAGGGGAAGCGGAAGCAAGCCCTTCGACAGGCTCAGGGCAAACGGAGTTTGCAATGGCTGACTATGATTTCGACCTCCTCGTGATTGGCGCTGGTCCCGGCGGCTATGTCGCGGCGATCCGCGCCGCACAGCTTGGGCTCAAGACGGCGTGCGCCGAGGGGCGCGAGACGCTGGGCGGCACCTGCCTCAATGTCGGCTGCATCCCGTCGAAGGCTCTGCTGCACGCGTCCGAATATTATGAGGAAGCCAGTTCGGGCGCGCTCGCCAAGCTGGGCGTCAAGATCGACAAGATGAGCCTCGATCTCGATACGATGCAGGCGCAGCGCATCGATGCGGTGAAGGGCCTGACCGGCGGCATCGAGTTCCTGTTCAAGAAGAACAAGGTCGAATGGCTGAAGGGTTATGCCACCTTCACCGGCAAGGACACTGTTGAGGTCGCCGGCCGCACCGTGCGCGCGAAGAACATCGTGATCGCCACGGGATCGTCGGTCACGCCGCTTCCGGGCGTCGCGGTCGACAATGAGGTGATCCTCGACTCCACCGGCGCGCTGGAATTGCAGAAGGTGCCCGAGCATCTCGTCGTCATCGGCGGCGGCGTGATCGGGCTGGAGCTTGGATCGGTGTGGCGGCGCGTGGGCGCCAAGGTCACCGTCGTCGAGTTCCTCGATCAGCTCCTGCCTGGCATGGACGGCGAGGTCCGCAAGGAAGCCGGCCGCATCTTCAAGCGGCAGGGGCTGGAGTTCAAGCTGTCGACCAAGGTCACCGGCGCGACGCGCCAGGGCGACAAGGTGACGCTGACGCTCGAGCCCGCCGCCGGCGGCGCCGCCGAGACGATCGAGGCCGACGCCGTGCTCGTCGCGATCGGCCGTCGCCCCAACACCGAGGGTCTGGGCCTCGACAAGACCGGACTTGAGATCAACAAGCGCGGCCAGATCGAGACCGATCACGAGTTCCGCACCGCCGTTCCCGGCATCTGGGCGATCGGCGACGTGATTCCCGGCCCGATGCTTGCGCACAAGGCCGAGGACGAAGGCATTGCGGTGGCCGAGAACATCGCCGGGCTGACCGGCATCGTGAACCACGACGTCATCCCGTCGGTCGTTTACACCATGCCCGAAATTGCGGGCGTGGGCCTGACCGAGGAACAGGCGGCGGCGCGCGGCGAGATCAAGGTCGGCAAGTTCCCGATGCTCGCCAACAGCCGCGCCAAGACCAACCACGAGAAGGACGGCTTCGTTAAGATCATTGCCGACGCCAAGACCGATCGCGTGCTGGGCGTGTGGATGATCGCTTCGGTCGCCGGCACGATGATCGCCGAGGCGGCGCTGGCCATGGAGTTCGGCGCAACGTCGGAGGACATCGCCTATACCTGCCACGCGCACCCGACCCATTCGGAGGCCGTGAAGGAAGCCGCGATGGCGGTAACCGGCAAGCCGATCCACACCTGATCCCATCGTCGCGCCGTCTCCCTCCCCTCCGGCGCGGCATTCCCGCAGAAGCGGGCCAAAGCGGCCCCGGTTGCCCGTCATGCGTGACGATGGGCAACCGGGGCCGTTTCTGTATCGTCTCGGCGCGTTGCAACAAAAGTGACGCAATCCCGTCAAGATGCTGCAACCGCGAAGGCTCATGGGCGCCCTCACACCGAAAACGGTGACTCAAAAAAGGGAATGCCCCAGATGCTGCATCGCTCGCACCGGCTGCTTGCCGGAACTGCGCTTTTCTTCGTGTTCGCGGCGCCTGCTTTCGCCGAAGATGCGGCGCCGGTCGTGACCGCAGCCGCCGATGCCGCCGCCGAGGCGCCCCCCGCTGACGACATCGTCGTGCTTGGCTTCGGCAAGGCGCGTCAGGTGCAGACGATCAGCGATCTCGACATGGAAAGGCTGACCCCGGGCACCTCGCCGATCAAGGCGATCGAGAAGCTGCCAGGCGTCAACTATCAGGCGGCCGACGCGTTCGGCGCCTATGAGTGGTCGGCGCGCATTTCGCTGCGTGGCTTCAACCAGAACCAGCTTGGCTTCACGCTCGACGGCATTCCGCTTGGCGACATGAGCTACGGCAACTCGAACGGGCTGCACATCAGCCGCGCGATCATCTCGGAAAATCTGGGTTCGGTGACGGTGGCGCAGGGCGCGGGCGCGCTCGGCGAGGCGTCGACCAGCAACCTTGGCGGCACGCTCCAGTTCATCTCGCGCGCGCCTTCGGACCATTTCGACATCGTCGCTTCCGGCACCTATGGCAGCGACAATACGTTCCGCGCCTTCACCCGCCTGGAAACCGGCGATCTGACCGGCAACGGGCTCAAGGCCTATATCAGCTACGGCTTCCTCAAGACAGACAAATGGAAGGGCTGGGGCGAGCAGCGCCAGCATCAGGTCAACGCCAAGATCGTTCAGGATTTCGGCGATCGCGGCTCGATCACGGCCTTCTTCAACTATTCGGACCGTCGCGAGAACGACTATCAGGATCTCAGCCTCGATATCATCAAGCGGCTGGGTTATCGCGACGACAATATCTCGAACAACTTCCCGCTTGCGCAGCAGATCGGCCGCGTTCTCCAGAACCAATATGCCTATTCGCTCGGCGCGCCGCTGCCCTGGGCGACCGCGGGCCTGACCTATCCGCGCCCTTATCAGACCGCCGACGACGCCTATTACAACGCCGCCGGCCTGCGTAAGGATTCGCTGGGCGGCGTAACGTTCGACGCCAACCTGACCGATCATCTGACCGCCAAGGTCACGGGCTATTTCCACCATAATCAGGGGCAGGGCATCTGGTTCACGCCTTATGTGCCGACGCCGGGCGGCTCGCCGCTGTCGGTGCGCACGACCGAATATGGCATCAACCGCGGCGGCGCGATCGCACGCTTCGGCTGGGAAATGGGCATCAACAAGCTCGAAGTCGGCGGCTGGTGGGAATCGAACAGCTTCCATCAGGCGCGGCGTTATTACGGCCTGCTCGATCAGGACACGCCGTCGCGCGACAGCCTGTCCTTCCAGAAGGATCCGTTCCGCACCGACTGGGACTTCCGCTTCAACACCGATACCGCGCTCTATTATGTGTCGGACACGCTGAGCCTCGGCAACCTGACGCTGAGCGGCGGCTGGAAAGGCTATCAGGTCATCAACAGGGCCAATCCGATCGTCTCGGGCGGGCTTGCGTCGGGCCGCATCGAAGCCAAGGACTGGTTCCTTCCGCAGGCAGGCGCGGTCTACAAGATCGGCGGCGGCGCGGAGGTGATGAGCCGCGCACCCTACGCCTCGCTCAATGCGCGCTGG
>QFNN01000190.1 GCA_003240855.1 Sphingomonas sanxanigenens | reverse complement strand
CTATGCCGAAGAAAAGGGCGTGACCGACAAGCTTGGCCGCCTCAATCCGCTGCGCCGCGCGGGCCAGCCGGACGAGATCGCCAACATGGCGCTGTTCCTCGCCTCCGACGAAGCGAGCTATGTCAACGGACAGGCGATCGCCGTCGATGGCGGGCTGTCCTCATCGCACCCGGTTACCCGCCAGGAGACGGGCAAGACAGCGGCCTGATCAATTCTGCCCCGTTCGCCCCGAGCATGATAGGGGGGCGCGGGGCCCGAACCAAGCGTGTCTCGACTTCGCTCGACACGAACGGATGAAGGAAGGAAATATAATGTCATCCCCCATCACCTCCGAGCGCCATGACGACGTGCTCGTCATCATCTCCAACAACCCGCCGGTCAACGCGCTGGGCGCCGCTGTGCGGCTGGGGCTGGACGCGGGGCTGAAGGAAGCGCTGGCCGACGACAGCATCAAGGCCGTCGTCATCCGCTGCGACGGCCGCACCTTCTTCGCGGGCGCCGACATCACCGAATTCACCAAGCCGCCGGTCGAACCGCTGCTTCCCGCCGTCGTCGACATGATCGAGGCGAGCAGCAAGCCGGTCGTCGCCGCCATCCATGGCACCGCGCTCGGCGGCGGGCTCGAAGTGACGCTCGGCTGCCATTATCGCGTCGCCGTGCCCTCCGCCAAGCTGGGCGTGCCCGAAGTCAAGCTCGGCCTGCTCCCCGGCGCGGGCGGCACGCAGCGCCTGCCGCGCGTCGCGGGCGTCGAGACCGCAGTCGAGATGTGCGCCACAGGCACGCCGATCTCCGCCAGGAAAGCGCTAGAGGTCGGGCTGGTCGACAAGCTGGCGGGCGAGGACAGCCTTGCCGCCGACGCCATCGCCTTCGCGCGCGAAGTCGTCGCCAAGGGGCCGCGCCCCACGCGCGCGCTGCCCGTCAAGGGCGATCCCGCCGCGATCGCGACCTTCGCCGAGGCCAACGCCAAGCGTTTCCGCGGCTTCGATGCGCCTGCCGCCAACATCGCCTGCGTCGAGGCGGCGACCCGCCTGCCTTTTGACGAAGGCATCGCCTTCGAGCGCGAGCAGTTCATGAAGCTGATGTTCGGCAGCCAGTCCGCCGCGCAGCGCCACATTTTCTTCGCCGAGCGCCAGGCGGCGAAGATCGACGACGTCCCCGCCGACATCAAGCTGCGCGACATCAAGAAGGTCGGCATGATCGGCGCCGGCACGATGGGCGGCGGCATCTCGATGAACTTCCTGACCGCCGGCATTCCGGTGACCATCGTCGAGATGAAGGAAGATGCGCTGCAGCGCGGCGTCGGCCTGATCCGCAAGAATTACGAAGCCTCTGCCGCCAAGGGCCGCTTCACCGCCGAGCAGGTGGAAGGCGCAATGGGCCGGCTGACCCCGACGCTTTCACTGGACGATCTCGCCGACTGCGACCTCATCATTGAGGCGGTCTATGAGAATATGGACGTCAAGAAGGAGGTTTTCGGCAAGCTCGAGGCCAAGCTCAATCAGCAGGTCAAACGCGTGCTGCTGGTCGAGGATGA
>QFNN01000054.1 GCA_003240855.1 Sphingomonas sanxanigenens | reverse complement strand
GACGCTGGATTCCATCTGACGCATCCAGATCGCCGTTCGTGTCGAGCGAAGTCGAGACACGCTATTCCTGCCCCAGAACGTCCCTCGACTTCGCTCGGGACGAACGGAAACATGAACCCATGAACGAATCCCTCACCCCCAAGGCCATTGTCGCGGCGCTCGATGCGCACATCATCGGCCAGAACGACGCCAAGCGCGCGGTCGCCGTGGCGCTGCGCAACCGCTGGCGCCGCCAGCGGCTGGGCGCCGACCTGCGCGATGAAGTCACCCCCAAGAACATCCTGATGATCGGGCCGACCGGGTGCGGCAAGACCGAGATCAGCCGCCGCCTCGCCAAGCTGGCCGACGCGCCTTTCGTCAAGGTGGAAGCCACCAAGTTCACCGAGGTCGGCTATGTCGGCCGCGATGTCGAGCAGATCGCGCGCGATCTGGTGGAAGAAGCCGTGCGGCTTGAGAAGGAACGCCGCCGTTCGGCCGTGAAGGACAAGGCCGAGGAGGCGGCGATGAACCGCCTGCTCGACGCACTGACCGGCAAGGATGCGAGCGAGGCGACGCGCACCGCCTTCCGCCAGCGCTTCCGCGACGGCCATCTCGACGAGACCGAGATCGAGATCGAGCTGCAGGCCGCGCCGCAAATGCCCTTCGAGATGCCCGGCAATGGCGGCCAGATCGGCATGATCAATCTGGGCGACATGATGGGCAAGGCCTTTGGCGGCGGGCAGACCAAACGCCGCAAGATCAGCGTCCGTTCCGCCTGGGACAAGCTGGTCGACGAGGAAGCCGAAAAGCGCATGGACCAGGACGAGGTGAGCCGCGTCGCGCTGGCCGACGCCGAGGCGAACGGCATCGTCTTTCTCGACGAGATCGACAAGATCGCGGTCAGCGACGTGCGCGGCGGCTCCGTCAGCCGCGAAGGCGTGCAGCGCGACCTGCTGCCGCTGATCGAGGGCACGACCGTCTCGACCAAATATGGCCCGATGAAAACCGATCACATCCTCTTCATCGCCAGCGGTGCCTTCCACGTCGCCAAGCCCAGCGACCTGCTGCCCGAACTGCAGGGCCGCCTGCCCATCCGCGTCGAGCTGACCGCGCTGAGCGAGGAGGATTTCGTCCGCATCCTCAGCGACACCAAGGCCAGCCTGCCGCAGCAATATAAGGCGCTGATCGGCACCGAAGGCGTCGAGATCGGCTTCGCCGACGACGGCATCCGCGCCATCGCGCGCATCGCCGCCGAAGTGAATGCCCAGGTCGAGAATATCGGCGCGCGCCGGCTGCAGACGGTGATGGAGAAGCTGCTGGAGGAAGTCAGCTTCGACGCCGAGGATCGCCAGGGCACGACGCTGACCATCGACGCCGCCTATGTCGACAGGCAGCTCGCGCCGATCGCGCGGAACACCGACCTGTCGAAATATGTGTTGTAAGGCGCAAGGCGCCTGATCCGCCGCCCGTTCGGGCTGAACCCGTCGAGACCATCCCTTCTCCGCGCGGAAGAAGAAGGACGGGGCTTCGACAGGCTAAGCCCGAACGGCGGCTAGGGTTGTGCGCCTGCGCCCCCGCCCGGCTTATCCTCGGGCAGCACGACCATCGACCAGCTCCTGCCCGGCTGGAGCCAGTGCAGCGCCGTCGCCTGGATGTCGGCGGGCGTGATGCGCTTCAGGTCGGCGGGCACCGAATAAATCGTCGCCAGCCGCGCGCGGTCCCAGCTTGTCGCGCTGTAGCGATCGATGCCGAAAGCGTTGCTGTTCGACGCGCGGACGAAATATTGCAGCAACGGGCCGACCGCGCGGCCCAGTTCGTCCGCGCTCACCGGATTGGCGGCGAGATCGGCCGCTATGTCCTTCGCCATCGCCAGGAAGCTGTCGACGCGGTCGGGCCGAAGGCCGGTGCCCGCGATCAGATAGCCGCCGCTTTCCAGATCGCGCGGCCAGACGCTGTTGACGCTGGGCGAATAGCTGCCGCCTTCCTGCTGGCGGAAACGCTCGAACAGCCGATCGGAGAAAATCGCCGCCAGCACGTCGAGCTTGCGCGCCTCGAACACGCCTTTCAGCCCGCCGCCCGTCGGCCAGGCGATCACCGCCGCCGCCTGATCGCCGGGCCCGGCATGATGCGCGACGAAGGGCGTCGCGTCATGCGGCGGGAAGCCGGGACGCCGCGCCGCCGGGTCGATCGGCGGGCGTTCGCGGCGCGGCAGCGCGCCGAAGGTCTCGGTCGCCGCGATGATCGCATCGGGCAACTGGAAATCGCCGAACACCAGCACTTCGATCGGCCCGGTTTTGAGGATCGGCTCCCAGAAGCTGCGGAAGGCCTGCGGCGTCAGCGCCGCGATCGCGGCGCGGCCGGGCGCTTTCCAGCGCAGATCGCCGCCGCGCAGGATCGAGGGCAGATCGCGCCCCATCACCGAGAGCGGCGAGGCGTTGGCGCTGTCGTAGCCGGCGAGCATCGCGGCGCGCGCGCGGACGATCGGGCGCGGATCCCAGCCGGGGAAGGCCAGCTTGTCGGCGAGCAGCAGCAACTGGTTCCTGAGATCGGCGGCGGTGGTGTTGCCGCGCAGCTCGAACGCATCCTCGTCGACGCCGAAGCCCATATTGACCTGATAGCCCGAGGTCAGCCGGTCCAGCTCCTCCTGCCCCAGATCGCCGATGCCGCTGGCGACCATCCCCGCCTGCCCGCTCCACGCCAGCGTGGGCCGATCTGTCGGCAGGCCGAGCAGCCCGTTGCCGAAGCGGACGAGCACGCTGACCTTGCCGGCTTCCGACATGTTGGGGAACAGCACCAGCCGGACGCCGTTCGACAGCTCGATGAAATTGACCCCGCGCGCGTCGCTGGGATCGCGGCGGACGACCGATCCCGGATCGCCGAGGCGCGGCAGGCTGTCAAAGCTGACCGGCGCCTGATCGGCGACCGAAAGCGCATCCTTCGACACATCCTCCGCCAGCAGCGTCGCCAGCCGCGCCTCGGCATCGGGATCGGCCTTGGGCAGCACCATCACCGCGCGCGTGACGACGCCGGTGAACAGGCGTTTGGTCGCCTCCTGGATCAGTTCGGGGGTGAAGCTGCCCTTCATCGCGCGAAAAATGTCGAGCGCGGCCCTGGGCGAAGTCACCGTCTCGTGAATATCGACGGCATTGACCAGATCGTCGGCCAGCTTGGCGCCGCGCGCGGTGGACGCCTGCGCGGCGGCCGTCGCCATCGCCGAATCGATCTCGCCCACCTCGCGGTCGATCTCGGCCTGCCTGGGGGGCTGAAGCATCGCTTCAGCGATCACCGCGCGCACATCATGCACCGCGCCCGGCCAGTCGTCGCCCAGCGGCACGATGCCGACGAAGGTGGCGTCGGCCGATCGCGACACATCGTCGCGGTCGACCTGCGCCTGCAGGAAGCTGCCCCCGGCGCGCGCGCGCGTTTCCAGCCGGCGGTTGATGAGCCGGGTCGCCAGGATGTCGCGCATCAGCCCCTGATTATAGGCGATGGTATCCGCCTTCTGCTTCCACGGCCGGATCGTCGCCATCGTAATCATCGGCGGCAGCGAGGGATCGACGACGACCGCGCTGGTCCGCCCGCCCGCCTCCGGCCGGCCGAAATCGGGCTGCTTCGGTTTTGCGCCCCTGTCACGCCAGGCGGCGAAGCTGGTGCGGATCATCTGTTCAAACAGGCGCGGATTGCCGTCCCCCGCGATCACCACCACCGTGCGACCGGGCCTATACCAGCGATCGTGGAAGGCGCGCAGGCTTTCGGCGCGCGCATCGGTCAGGCTCTGCGTGGTGCCGATCGGCGCGCGATCGGCGAGCGGCTGGCCGGCGAAGAACAGGGCGCGCGTCGCATTGTCGACGCGGACGGCGGGGCCGAAGCGCTCGCGCGCCTCGTCGAGGACGACCTGACGCTCGCTGTCGACCGTCGCCTTGTCGATGATCGGGCCGGACATCATGCCGGCGAGGATGTTGAGGCTTTCGCGCAGGCCGCTGCGCGTGGCGGCGGGAAGATCGAGCTTGTAAACGGTCTGCGTCGCCGTGGTCTCGGCATTGCTGTCGCTGCCGAAGGTCGCGCCCAGCCGCTGCCAGGTCCGCTTCGCCTCGCCGTCGCGCACGAAGGTCGATCCGCGAAACGAGAGATGCTCGATGAAATGGGCGTAGCCGCGCTCGTCGTCCGCCTCCATCAGCGAGCCGACGTCGACGCGGACGCGGATCGAGACCTGCCCCGGCGGCGCGCCGTTGCGGCGCACGGCATAGCGTATGCCGTTGGGGAGCGTGCCGAACGCCCAGTCGCGATCGACGGGAACGTCGGACCCCTTATAGAGCCAGGGCTTGCCCCGGCTGCCCGCGCCCGCACTGCCGCCGCCACCGCCCGCGCCGATGGTCGCGCAGCCGCCAAGGCCGAACGACAGGATAAGCAACGGGGCGACGAAGCGCGCCAGGCGCCGGCACGAAGCGAACATCGCGCCGGCTTACCGGGCTTTTCAGGTCGTTGGAAGGTGGCGGCGCGCAACCGCCGCCGATTTCACCTTGTGCGCGTGACGGCGCCCTTGTGCGCGCCCACGCCGTTACGGCGGCGATTGCCGCGGAACGGGCGCTTGGGGCGATCGCCCGCCGGCCGCTCGCGATGCTCTTCATGGCGGCGCTGGGCGGTCGGCTTGGCCTGTGCGGGCTTGGGCAGCGACGCCTTCTGCGCCATGAAGTTCTCCGGCAGCGGCACGGGTTCGAGCTTGATGCGCGTCAGCTTCTCGATCCCGCGCAGATAGGCGCGTTCTTCCTCGTCCACGAAGCTGATCGCGACGCCGTCCGCCCCGGCGCGCGCGGTGCGGCCGATACGGTGGACATATTGTTCAGCGACGTTGGGCAGCTCGAAGTTGAAAACATGGCTGACGCCCGACACGTCGATGCCGCGCGCGGCGATGTCCGTCGCGACGAGGATCTTGATGCGCCCGTCGCGGAACGCCTGGAGCGCGGCGGTGCGCTGCGGCTGGCTCTTGTTGCCGTGGATCGCCGCGCAGCCGATGCCCGCCGCCGTCAGATGCTTCACCACCTTGTCCGCGCCATATTTGGTGCGGGTAAAGACGAGCGCGCGATCGATCGGCTCGGCGCGCAGCGTGAGCGTGAGCAGCGCCTGCTTCTCGGCCTGGTTGACGAAAGTGACGAACTGGCGGACGCGCTCGGCGGTCGAGGCGACGGGGGTCACCGCGACCTTGACCGGATCGGTCAGGAAGCGGTCGCCCAGCTCGGCGATCGTCTTGGGCATGGTCGCCGAGAAGAAGAGCGACTGGCGCTTTTCCGGCAACAGCTTGTCGATGCGCTTCAGCGCGTGGATGAAGCCGAGGTCGAGCATCTGATCGGCCTCGTCGAGGACGAAGATCTCGACATTGCGCAGGCTCAGCGCGCGCTGGTCGATCAGGTCGAGCAGGCGGCCGGGCGTGGCGACGAGGATGTCGACGCCGGGGCGCAGCTTGTTGATCTGGCGGCCGATCGGCACGCCGCCGAACACCGTTTCAACCGACAGGCGCAGGAAGCGCGCATAGTCGCGGAACGAGGTGGCGATCTGCGCCGCCAGCTCGCGCGTCGGCGAAAGGACGAGCATGCGGCAGCCGCCGATCGGGGTCGGCTTGGGATGGCGCGCGAAATAATCGAGGCTGGGCAGCGCGAAGGCCGCGGTCTTGCCGGTGCCGGTCTGCGCGATGCCGCACAGGTCATGGCCCTCCAGAAGCGGCGGGATCGACTTCTGCTGGATCGGCGTGGGGTTTTCGTAACCCTTGGCGGCAAGCGCCTTCAGGATCGGCTCGGCAAGGCCGAGATCGGAAAACTTGGTCATGTTATACCTTCAAAAAGGCGCAACGCGGCGCGCACGGCGGCGGACCACGAGACGCGGGGTCTTGTGACGACCCGCGTGATAGGGAAGCCCTGGGCTTGGGAGCGCATATAGGGGCGGCCGGGCTCGATCACCGAGCTGTTCACGCTGCCGCCGCCTGCGGGAAATCCCGTGCGCAGGAGGCCATATGGCTGTCGATCAAGGCGAAAGCAAGGCGGGGCGCGGATTTGCCCCGGCGCGGAGCATGGGGCGGGGTATGAGGCGGACGCGACGAAGCGGCCGAAAGAGGCGGCGCGATGCGGGCGGACTTCCCTTCGCGCGTCGGCTCTGCAAAACGGGCGGCATAGGGAGAAGCCAATGAACTATCCGTCGCTCGCCGCCATTATCGCCCTCGCGCTCGCCGCCACCGCCGCGCCAGCCGCGCTGACGCCCCCCGAGAAGAAGATGGTCGCGACGGTCGACGCGGGGAAGGAACAGAATATCGCGCTGCTCGAGCGGCTGGTGAACGTCAATTCGGGATCGCTCAACATCGAGGGCGTGACCGAAGTCGGCCGGATGATGCGCGCCGAGCTGGAGCCGCTGGGCTTCGATGTGCGCTGGGCGCCAATGGCGGCGGCCGGGCGCGCGGGGCATATCATCGCGGTCCACAAGGGCGACGGGCGCGGCAAGCGCATGCTGCTGATCGGCCATCTCGACACGGTGTTCGAGAAGGATTCGCCCTTCCAGACCTTCGTGCGCAAGGGATCGAAGGCCGAAGGGCCGGGCGCCGGCGACGACAAGGGCGGCATGGTGGTGATGGTCGCCGCGCTGCGCGCGATGCAGGCCGCCGGCACGCTCAAAAATGCGGACATCGAAATCGTGCTGACCGGCGACGAGGAGGATTCGGGCGATCCGATCGCGATCGCGCGCGCCGACCTGATCGCCGCCGGCAAGCGCGCCGACGCCGCGCTCGATTTTGAGGGCCTCATTGTCGACAACGGCGTCGACATGGGATCGATCGCGCGGCGCAGCTCGTCGAGCTGGACGCTCACCGTCACGGCGCGCGGCGGCCATTCGAGCGGCATCTTCAGCGACGCCGCCGGGTTCGGCGCGATCTACGAAATGGCGCGCATCCTCGACCAGTTCCGCCGCGAGCTGCGCGAACCCAACCTGACCTATAATGTCGGCATCGTCACCGGCGGTTCGCGCGCCGAGCTGGACGGCGGCGGCATCCGCGCGACGGCGGCGGGCAAGAGCAACATCATCGCCGAAAAGGCGATCGCGCGCGGCGACATGCGCACGCTGAGCGACGAGCAGACCGAACGGACGCGCGCGAAGATGAAGGCGATCGTCGCCACGCCGCTGCCCGGCGCGACATCGTCGATCGTCTTTGAGGAAGGCGGCTATCCGGCGATGGCGCCGACCGAAGGCAACCGCGCGCTGCTGGCCCGCCTGAACGGCGTCAACCACGACCTCGGCCTGGCCCAGATGCCGGCGCTGGATCCGCTCAAGCGCGGCGCGGGCGACATCGCCTTCGTGGCGAAGGATGTCGACGGGCTGGTCGGCCTCGGCACCGCGAGCGAAGGCGATCACGCGCCGGGCGAGACCGTCGACCTCGACAGCATCCAGCGCCAGGCCAAGCGCGCCGCGATCCTGATGAGCCGCCTCGCCGCGACGCCGCGCTGAGGGACGATCGCATGGATGCTCGTCATTGCGAGCGTAGCGAAGCAATCCAGCGGGGCGCCGGGCATCCCCTGGATTGCTTCGCTACGCTCGCAATGACGGAAAGGGTAGGTTTCAATCCGGCCGTTCGGGAGAATGGCGTAATCTGGTTCCTGCTTTCGCCGGAGCACCGCAGGGATGGAAACGCAGCGTTGCTGCCCGCTACCCCTGTTATGGCTTGATCGCGCGCGCGGCTCGCCCCACATGGCGGGGATGCTGATCGAGACCGAAGCGACACCCAATCCCGCGACCGTCAAGTTCCTGCCGGGCCGCACCGTGATGGAAGCCGGGACGCGCGATTTCGCCGCCCCCGAGGAAGCCGAAGCTTCGCCGCTGGCCGAAGCGCTGTTTACGCTGGGCGATGTCGAAGGCGTGTTCTTCGGGCGCGACTTCGTATCGGTCACCGCCGCGCCGGGTTCCGAATGGCGCGACCTGAAGCCGCAGGTGCTCGCCATTCTCCTCGACCATTTCGTCGCCGACATGCCGCTGTTCCGCCCGGGCAGCGCGGCCGGCATCGCGATCGACGCCGAAGAGGATTTCGCCGACAATCCCGAGGATGCCGAAATCGTCGAGCAGATCCGCGAACTGATCGAGACCCGCGTGCGCCCCGCCGTCGCCAATGACGGCGGCGACATCGTCTATCGCGGCTTCGACAAGGGGACCGTCTATCTGCGCATGCACGGCGCCTGCGCCGGCTGCCCCTCGTCCACGGCGACGCTCAAGCAGGGCATCGAATCGCTGCTCAAACATTATGTGCCCGAAGTGACCGAAGTCCGCGCCGTCTGAGCGCGCGACCCGATAGCTCTTTCCCGATCAAGGACTAAAATCATGGCTGCCCCGCTGTCGCCCGAAGGGCTCGACCTCATCTTTCGCAAGGCGCGTTCCTATAACGGCTATACCGATCGTCCGGTGACGGAGGAACAGCTTCGCCAGATCTGGGATCTGATGAAGATGGGGCCGACTTCCGCCAACCAGCTTCCCGCGCGCCTGATCTGGTGCGTCAGCCAGGAAGCCAAGGACAAGCTGGCCGCGCTCTCCTCCGGCGCCAATGGCGACAAGATCCGCAAGGCGCCGGTGACCGTGATCATCGGCATGGACGAGAACTTTCACGAGCATCTGCCCGAATTGTTCCCGCATACAGACGCCAAAAGCTGGTTCGAAGGCAATCTGGAGCTGCGCAGGACGCACGCGATGCGCAACAGCTCGCTGCAGGGCGCCTATTTCATCATCGCGGCGCGGGCGCTGGGGCTGGACACCGGGCCGATGTCGGGCTTCGACAACGCCGCGGTCGACGCCGCCTTCTTCGCCGACACGCCGGCCGTGAAGTCCAACTTCATCTCGACGCTCGGCTATGGCGATCCTGCGACCATCTTCGATCGCCTGCCCCGCCCGGCCTTCGAGACCTTCAACAAGATCGCGTAAATCTTGCGGACGCTTGCGATCGAGACAGCGACCACCGCCTGCTCGGTCGCGCTTTGGGAGGATGGCGCGCTTGTCGACGCCCGGCACGAAATTGTCGGGCGCGGCCATGCCGAGCGCCTGATCCCGATGATCGCCGAACTGCCCGGCGGCGGACGCGCCGCAAGGCTGCTGGTCGATTGCGGGCCGGGCAGCTTCACCGGCGTGCGCGTCGGGCTGGCGGCGGCGCGGGCGCTCGCGCTGGGCTGGGGCGCCGAAGCCCGGGGCTTTTCGTCGACCGCGCTGATCGCCGCGGCCGCCTTCGCAGCCGAAGATGCGCCGCGCGCGCTTGCCGTCGTGCTGATCGGCGGGCATGGTGAGTTGTTCGTCCACGCCTTTGAAGGGGATCCGATGCGCGAGATCGCACCGCTTGCCTCGTTGCCGCCCGCCGCAGCGGCGGAAGCCGTGGGATCGCTGCCGCTCTACGGATCGGGCGCCGCGCAGGTCGCGGCGATGACCGGCGGCGCGGCGCTCGACCGCGTCCCCGACGCGCGCGATGTCGCGCGGCTGCCCGCCGCCTTCGCCGATCTGCCCGCCAGCCCGATCTACGGCCGTGCGCCCGACGCGCGCCTGCCGGGGAGCTGAAACGGCCGATGGGGGACACGCTTCTGGTGAGCGACGCCTGCACGGCCGATCTTGGCGACGTGATGCAGGTGATGGGCGAGGCGTTCGACCCGCTCTATGGCGAGGCATGGACAGAGGCGCAATGCGCCGGGATCATGGGGATGCCCGGCGCCTGGCTGCTCGTCGCGCGCACGGCGGAAGGGCCGGCGGGCTTCGCGCTCAGCCGCGCCGTGGCGGGCGAAGGCGAATTGCTGCTGATCGGCGTCCGCCCGGCCTGGCGGCGGCGCGGCGTCGGCCGCGCATTGCTCGACCGCGTCATCGAAACGGCGCGTGAACGCGGGGTCGGCCCGCTCCACCTCGAAGTCCGCGCGGGCAATGAAGCAATGGCGCTCTACATGGCGGCCGGGTTCAAATGCGTAGGAAGGCGTTCCCAATATTATCGCGGCGGCGACGGCCGGATGATTGATGCGCTGACGTTCAGCACAGACCTTACGTCGATTTCATGACAATTTGCGCAAAAACACGCGACGTTCGGTCGAATTAATCTTGTATTGAAGCATTGGAAGCGACATGCGGTTCCGCGCAGCCGCCCTCGACTGCCAATTTTTCCGCCGTAGCTTACGGAGTCCCTCAGACATGACAGATTCAACCGAATTGCGCGAAACGCTGATGACCCTGACCGCCGATATCGTTGCCGCGCATGTGAGCAACAACAGCGTCGCGGTTTCGGATGTTCCTGCGCTGATCCAGAATGTTCACGCCGCGCTGTCCAATCTCGGCCAGGTGCCTGAGGCTCCGGAAGTCAAGCTTGAGCCCAAGGTTTCGGTGCGCGCTTCCATCAAGCCCGATTACATCATCTGCCTTGAAGATGGTAAGAAGCTGAAAATGCTCAAGCGCCATCTGATGACGCACTATCAGATGACCCCGGACCAGTATCGCGCCAAGTGGAACCTGCCGGCCGACTATCCCATGGTCGCCCCCAACTATGCCGAGCAGCGCCGCAGCCTCGCCAAGAAGATCGGCCTCGGCACCAAGCGCCGCAAGCGCTAAGCGGGGAACGGGCCGGACCTGCGGAACGCGCCTGCGCCGCATTTCCGGATAGAACCCGAACCATGAAAGCCGCCGGATGATTTCCGGCGGCTTTTCCGATGGGGCCAAACTGGTTACATCGGGATCATGAATCGCAAAATCGATGTCGAGGCGCTGTGCGCCGAAAAGGGGCTCCGCATCACGGACCAGCGCCGCGTAATCGCGCAGGTATTGTCCGAGGCCGAGGATCACCCGGACGTCGAAAAAGTTCACGCCCGCGCGGCGGCGATCGATCCGGGCATTTCGATCGCGACAGTCTATCGCACCGTCCGCCTGTTTGAAGAGGCCGGCATCCTTGAACGCCACGACTTTGGCGACGGGCGCGCGCGCTACGAAGCGGCGCCCGAGGCGCACCATGACCATCTGATCGACGTCGAAACAGGCAAGGTCATCGAGTTCGTCGATCCCGAGCTGGAGCAGCTTCAGCGCCAGATCGCCGAAAAGCTGGGCTTCCGCCTCGTCGATCACCGCATGGAGCTCTATGGCGTCGCTCTCGATCGCAAGAGCTGATCCGCTCGGCACGGCGCGCGCCCTGGCCCGGCTGGCGGGCATGGTCGCCGCGCTCGTTATCTGCGTGCCTTTGCATCTGATTACCCGGCTTTTCCGCCTGCCGTCGCCCTTTCCGCGCATCTTCCTCGGCAGCGTGGGGCGAATCTGCGGCGCGGTGGTGACGACGGAAGGCCGCCGCGTGACGCGCGACGTCTTTTACGTCTGCAATCATCTGAGCTGGATCGACATCTGCGTGCTGGGCGGGGCGAGCGGCACCGCCTTCGTCTCGCAGGACGGGATCGAGGCGGCGCCCGTCGTCGGCTGGCTGGCCGGGCTCAACAATACCGTGTTCGTCTCGCGCACTGACCGGCTGAGCGTCGGATCGCAGGTCGAGGCGCTGCGCTGGGCGCTCGCCGCCAGGCAGCCGATCACCATCTTCCCCGAAGGGACGACGACAGACGGCCGCAGCCTGCTGCCCTTCAAGCCCGCCCTGTTCGCGGTGATGACGCCGCCGCCGCGCCCGATGCTCGTCCAGCCCGTGCTGCTCGACTATGGCGAGGCCGGGCCGGACATCGCCTGGGTCGGCGAGGAAGCGGGGCTGGACAATACGCGCCGCGTGCTCGGCCGCCCGGGCGGCTTCAAGGTGCGCATCCGCTATCTCGAACCCTTCGACCCCGCAGCGCTCGGCGACCGCAAGGCGATCGCCCGCGAGGCGCGCGAGCGGATCCGCGCCGCGCTCTCGGCTTCACTCGGGGGCCAGACCATCCTATAGGGCCGGCGATGAACCGCCCGCTTCCCCGCCGTTTCCACGTCAAGTCGTTCGGCTGCCAGATGAACGTCTATGACGGTGAGCGCATGGCCGAGCTGCTCGCCGCAGAAGGCATGAGCGCCGCCGCCAGCGCCGACGACGCCGACATCGTCCTGCTCAACACCTGCCATATCCGCGAAAAGGCGGTGGAGAAGGCCTATTCGGACATCGGCCGGCTGCGCCGCGAGGATGGCACACGCCCGATGGTCGCGCTCGCCGGCTGCGTCGCGCAGGCCGAAGGCGGCGAGGTCAAGCGCCGCACGCGCGATGTGGACATCGTCGTCGGCCCGCAGGCCTATCATCGCCTGCCCGAGCTGGTCGCGCAGGCCGCGAAGGGCGAGCTGGCGGTCGATACCGACATGCCCGCCGATTCCAAGTTCGCCGCGCTGCCGGCGCGTCGGCGGACGGGGGCGAGCGCTTTCCTGACCGTGCAGGAAGGCTGCGACAAGTTCTGCACCTATTGCGTCGTGCCCTATACGCGCGGGGCCGAGATCAGCCGCCCATGGGACGCGATCGTCGACGAGGCCAAAGCACTGGCGGACGCCGGCGCGCGCGAGATCACCCTGCTCGGCCAGAACGTCAACGCCTGGGCCGACGAGGCCGGGCGCGGGCTGCACGACCTGATCGAGGCGATCGCGCTGATCCCCGAGATTGCGCGCATCCGCTATACGACCAGCCACCCCAACGACATGAACGACGGGCTGATCGCCGCGCACCGCGATGTCGGGAAGCTGATGCCTTTCCTCCACCTGCCCGTTCAGTCGGGCAGCGACCGCGTGCTGAAGGCGATGAACCGCAGCCATGATTCGATGAGCTATCGGCGGATCATCGATCGCGTGCGCGCGGTGCGGCCGGACATCGCGCTGTCGGGCGACTTCATCGTCGGCTTTCCCGGCGAGACCGACGCCGAGTTCGAGGAGACTTTGGCGCTGGTTCGCGCATGCGATTATGCGCAGGCCTACAGCTTCAAATATTCGCCGCGCCCCGGCACGCCCGCCGCATCGATGAACGACCAGATCGCCCCCGCGCTGATGGACGAGCGGCTGAAGAAATTGCAGGATCTGCTCAACGAACAGCAGCACGCCTTCAACCGCGCCTTCGTCGGCCGGCGGATGAG
This sequence comes from Sphingomonas sanxanigenens, assembly GCA_003240855.1. Classification (GTDB taxonomy): domain Bacteria; phylum Pseudomonadota; class Alphaproteobacteria; order Sphingomonadales; family Sphingomonadaceae; genus Sphingomonas_L; species Sphingomonas_L sanxanigenens_A. The sequence continues at coordinate 5,688 of QFNN01000054.1, read as the reverse complement.
CGTGCTGCTCGACCGGATCGGCAAGCTGCCAGGGCAGAAGCTGGGCAAGTCGCCCTGGCTCCAGTCGGTCCATCTCCAGACCGAGGCGCCGATCGGCGCGCTGGTGGAGGTGGAGATCGTCGCGGCCGGCCCCAACAGCCTGTCCGCCGTCGCGATCGACGCCGAAACCGCTCCGCACGCCGCCTGACAGGGCGTCCTGAAAACCCCGCCGATCCGCCCGGGGCATTTACTTCGTATGCGAAGTATCTAGTCCGAACCCATGATCGACGCGGCGGAAAGCACGGATAAGGCAAGGCGCGAGCGCTTCGTTTATCTGCTCAGCGTCGCCTGGCGGCGCGTCAACGCCGCGCTCAAGGGCGACGCCGAAGGCGCGACGGCGGCGCGCTGCGGGCTGCTGATGGCGATGCATCCGCATGACGGCGCGCCGATGGCCGAGCTGGGCCGCACCGTCGATCTCGGTCCGTCGGCGCTGTCGGGGCTGATCGACCGGATGGAGCGCGACGGGCTGATTGTGCGCAGCCCGCACCCGGCCGACGGGCGCGCCTGGCTGATCGCCCCCACCGATGCCGGGCGCGCCGCGCGCGACGAGGCGATCGCCGCCGCCCGGGTGCTCAACGCGCGCCTGATCGAAGGATTTGACGATGCCGAGCTGGCGGTGGTCGCCCGCTGGCTGCGCACCGTGCGCGAACGATTTCCGAAGGAGCAAGATCGATGAGCGAGCATATCAGGATCGCGAAGGCCGACGGCGTGCTGACGCTGGTGATGGACCGGGCGGACAAGAAGAACGCGCTGACCGACGCGATGTACAAGGCGCTCGCCGATGCGCTGGAGGCGGCCGAAAGCGATTCGGAGGTGCGCGCCATCCTCATCCGCGGCGAAGGCGACCTGTTCTGCGCGGGCAATGACGTGGGCGAGTTCGCCGCGACGGCGGCAAGCGGCGGGCGCACGGGGCCAGGCAACGTCACGCGCTTCCTCCATGCGCTCGGCGCCGCCGCCAAGCCGCTCGTCGCCGCCGTGCAGGGCCGCGCGGTCGGCATAGGGACGACGATGCTCCTCCACTGCGACCTCGTCGTGCTTGCCGATGACGCGCAGCTCACCACGCCCTTCGTCAATCTGGCGCTGGTGCCCGAGGCGGCTTCAAGCATGCTGCTTCCCCAGCGGATCGGCCATGCCCGCGCTTTCGCCATGTTCGCGCTCGGCGAGCCGGCCAGCGCCGCCGATGCGCTTGCCTGGGGCATCGCCAACAAGGTCGTGCCGCTCGCCGATCTGCAGGCGACGGCCGAAGCGCTGGCGGCGCGGCTGGCGAAGCAACCGCTGGGCGCGATCGTGACCACCAAGAAACTGATGCGCGAGCGCGAGGCGATCGCCGCGCGCATGGACGCCGAGGGCGATCACTTCGCCCGTCGCCTGATGACCGACGAGGCGCGCGAGGCCTTCGCCGCCTTCGCCGAACGCCGCTCGCCCGATTTCAGCCGCTTCGGCTAAAGCGGGACCGCGTCGGCCGCCGCATCTTTCCGTTTACGTCGCGACATCGCGCGACGGGACGGAACAACGTCAAGAAGCGTCAATTCCCGATAATGGGGCGCGCCGACGCCGTATCGCAGCCCGTCATATCTGCGCGGGTCTTTACCGGGAACCGAGTTTCTGCCAGCCCGTTTCCAAACGAAACAGGGTTGGCATGTTGAGTAAATTGAGTCGGCTTAGCTTTCACGGCACGCGACGCGCGCGGCGCGGTTCGGAGACGCGCGGATGAGCCATCCGATTTTCGCCGGCGCGATGCTCCTGGCCGGCGCCCAGCTTCCCTTCGACATGCAGGCGGTGACGGCGGCGCAATCCGCCCCGCCTGCGGCCGAACAGCCGGCCGCGCCCGCCGAACCGAAGCAGCCCGTCGCGCCTGCCCCGGCTGCGGACGGCGGCCCGGGCGTCGCCCCCCCGGCGGACGCCCCGGCCCCCGCCGCGCCCGCCCCGACTCCGGACGCGCCGGCGCCGACGGGGACCGCGCCCGCCGTACGGGCGCCCCATGCGCCCGACGATTCGATCGTCGTCACCGGGCGCGGCAGATCGGCCGCCGATCCGCTGCAGGACGTGAACGTCAAATCCTATCAGGTGACGCAGAAAGTCGACGACGCCTTCGTCGCCCCGGTGTCCAACGCCTATAAATCGGCGCTGCCCAACCAGGTGCGCAACGGCCTGCGCAACTTCCTGAACAACCTCAGGGAGCCGGTCAATTTTCTCAACTTCATGCTCCAGCTCAAGCCGGGGCGAGCGGCGCGGACCTTCGGCCGCTTCGCGATCAACTCGACGATCGGCGTCGCCGGCCTGTTCGATCAGGCCAAGCGCAAGCCCTTCCACCTGACCTATCAGGCCAATGGCTTCGCCAACACGCTTGGCTATTACGGCGTCGGGCCCGGCCCCTATTTCTTCGTGCCGCTGGTCGGCCCGACGACTTTGCGCGACCTGCTGGGGAGCTGGGCGGACAAGCTCGTCCTCCCCGGGCTGATCGGCAAGCCGTTCGACCGCCCCGAATATGTCATTCCGGTGTTCATCATCAGCTCGCTCGACGATCGCGTCCAGCGCGACGACCAGATCCGCACGATGCGCGCACAGAGCGACGGCTACAGCTCGACGCGCGAACTCTATCTGAAGCAGCGCCAGGCCGAGATCGCTGCGCTGCACAGCGTGAAATACCGGCTGAAGCGCGGTCTGTTCGTCGTGCCCAACCCGATTCCCGCGCCCTTCACGCGCCCGGCGCGGACCGCCCCGGCCCCTGCGGCGACGCAGCCCCCGGCCATCCCGGCGACACCCGCCCCTGTCGTCGTCCAGCCCGCCGCCGACGCGCCTCCTGTCGCCGCGCCGGCGGCCGACTGTGGCGCGGCTGCATCGCCCTGCCTGCTCGATGAGGCGGCGTGACGATCGGGGTGGATTTTCTCGCGCGCGCGGATCAACCTGCCTGTCGTGACTCGCGCACATGAAAGGTCCGAATGAGCCGTAAGCCAGTTCCCGCGCAGGCGGGGGAGCGTGCCCGTCTTGAGGTGCTGTTCGACCGGCCCCAGCTTCTGGGCCAGTTGTTCGGTCAATATGACCAGAATCTGGTGGCGATCGAGAATCGGCTGGGCGTCTATATCGCGGCGCGCGGCAACAAGCTGCAGATCGAGGGCGAGGCCGAGGCGGCGGCGCGCGCGCGCGATGTGCTGACCGGCCTCTACAACCGCATCGTGCAGGGGCAGGACATCGATTCGGGCGCGGTCGACGCGGTCATCCAGATGTCGGCCGAACCGACGCTGGACGGCATCATCCGCGCCGATGTGTCGCAGCCCCCCACGGTGATGATCCGCACGCGCAAGAAAACGATCGTGCCGCGTTCGGCGACGCAGATCCGCTACATGGAAGCCTTGTCGCGGCAGGACATCATCTTCGCCCTCGGGCCGGCCGGAACGGGCAAGACCTACCTCGCCGTCGCGCAGGCGGTGCAGCAACTGATCCAGGGTTCGGTCAGCCGCCTCATCCTCTCGCGCCCCGCGGTCGAGGCGGGCGAGCGGCTGGGCTTCCTGCCCGGCGACATGAAGGAGAAGGTCGATCCCTATCTCCGCCCCCTTTACGACGCGCTGTACGACATGCTGCCGACCGAACAGGTCGAGCGGCGCATCGCCAGCGGCGAGATCGAGATCGCGCCGATCGCCTTCATGCGCGGCCGCACGCTGGCCGACGCCTTCATCATCCTCGACGAAGCGCAGAACACCACGCCCGCGCAAATGAAGATGTTTCTCACTCGCTTCGGCCAGAACAGCCGCATGGTGGTGTGCGGCGACCCGCGCCAGGTCGACCTGCCCGATATCGGCAAGTCGGGACTGGCCGATGCGGTGGCGCGGCTGGAGGGAATCGAGGGAATCGCAACGGTGCGCTTCTGCGCGGCCGACGTCGTCCGCCATCCGGTCGTCGGCCGCATCGTCGAAGCCTATGAGGGACCGGACGCCTGATGCTCGACATTGCGGTGCAGGCCGAACAGGAATGGCCTGCCGACACGGATTGGGAAGCACTGGCGGCGCGCGCGGTGGAAGCGGCGGTGGCGAACAGCCCGCACGCCCCCCTCGCCGCGCTGTCGGCCAGCGTGGAAATCGCGGTGCGGCTGACCTCCGACGAGGAGGTTCATGCGCTCAACGCCCAATATCGCGGGAAGGACAAGCCGACCAACGTCCTGTCCTTCCCGATGGTGCAGCCCGACCTGATCGACGCCCTCGCCGACACCGATGACGGCGAGATATTGTTGGGCGACATCGTCCTCGCGCACGGCGTCTGCGCGCGAGAGGCGGCGGAAAAAGCTGTTACGATCGCCGCCCACGCCACGCATCTGATTGTCCACGGCGCCTATCATTTGCTAGGCTATGACCATATGGGGACCGAAGAGGCCGAAGCGATGGAATCGCTGGAGCGCGCCACGATGGCTGCGCTTGGCCTCCACAATCCCTATGAAGATGAAGAGGACGTCTGATCGGCAGGCGTCGCGCAACAGGGGCTGACGACCACCCAAGATGTCAGAGGATTCGAGTAGCAACGGCCACCCCCATCAGGGCGGTGGCCTGTTTCAGGGGCTGATCGGCCGTCTTTTCGGCACCGAGAACGAGCCCACGCTCCGCGATCAGATCGAGGAAGCGATCGAGGAGCATGAGGGCGATCCCGAGCCCGACGCCAAGGGCGATCTTTCGCCCATCGAGCGGCAGATGGTCCGCAACCTCCTCCATTTCGGCCAGCGCAATGTCGGCCATGTCGCGGTGCCGCGCGGCGACATCATCGCGGTCAACGAAACGGCGAGCTTCGATGCGCTCGTCGCGCTTTTCGCGGAGGCGGGGCACAGCCGCCTGCCCGTTTTCAGCGGCAGCCTCGATACGGTGATCGGGATGATCCACGTCAAGGACGTGTTCGGCATCCTCGCCACCGGGGCCGAGAAGCCCGCCGACCTGAGCGGCCTGATCCGCGAGCCGCGCTATGTGCCGCGATCGATGGGCGTGCTTGAACTGCTGGCCGAAATGCGCGCGACGCGCACGCACCTCGCCATCGTGCTCGACGAATATTCGGGCACTGACGGGCTGGTGACGATCGAGGATATCGTCGAGGAGATCGTCGGCGAGATCGAGGACGAACATGACGAGGAAGCGCCCGACGCGCTGATCCAGGTCGGCCCCGGCCTGTGGGACGCCGACGCGCGCGCGCCGCTGGAGGATGTCGGCGCGATGATCGATCCCAGGCTGGCGGACGTCGACGAGGACGTCGAGACGCTGGGCGGACTCGCCGTGGTGCTGGCCGGGCACATCCCCCAGCCGGGCGAAGTCGTCGCGCACCCCAGCGGCTGGAAGATCGAAATCGTGTCAGGCGACGCACGGCGAGTGACCCGCCTGCGGCTTCACGCGCCGGCGGCGGAGGAAAGCGCCGACGACTGATCGGCGCAATCGATCACTTTATACAAAAGTGTGTGTTTCCGCGATCGGGCGACCGGCATTATATCAGTCTCAACGGAAGCGATGCTTCCGGGCCTGGCGTCCCCTTCCCCCCTCCCCCCTCGGGGATGCCAGGCATCCGAGGAAGGCGCGTATCTGCTTCTTCGGGTCGCAACCGGGGCGCGGCCCAGCGCCCCACGAAATGTGCCGCCGGTTTCCCCCCCCCCCCCCCGCCGGCGGCACTTTTCTTTTTTCC
>QFNN01000053.1 GCA_003240855.1 Sphingomonas sanxanigenens | reverse complement strand
AAAAACACCGCCAGAGGCGCTCGTCCGGATCACATCACCGAAAACGCATCGCCACCCAACAAGCCCGGAACCTCAGTCTCATGAATAGGCCGGGCTAGGAGCGGGCCCGAATTTCGGATGGCCCAAAGGGACGGCTTTGAAGGAGTGAGTTGATGTATTCTGAGCTGAACCTTCCTTTCGAGTGGTCAAATCCCCATGGAGATGCGGCGTATTTCGAGTCGAGAGCCTGCAAAATGTGCGGGGGAGAGGCGGTTTTTTTCGGGACAGTTGATTTTTCGAAAAATTGTGAAAACGCAAGACTGCGTTCGTCCGGCGTTTCGGTAAATTACTACCAGTGTAATATTTGCGATCTTCTTTTTACTGATTTCTGTGACAAATGGGGATACGAAGAATATACAAGATTTATCTATAACGACGATTATGTCGTTGTGGATCCAGAATATGTCGGAACGCGGGCCAAGCGCACTGCGCATGAGATGCTGCCCTACTTTGAAAGTGCTGGAAAGCAGCTATCGCTCCTGGACTTCGGCGCGGGCAATGGCGGCTTTGCGCAAGCCCTTCGAGAAGCCGGCTTCGCGCGAATTGCGAACTATGATCCTTATGCGGGCGGCGAGAAGCCCGAGGGATTCTTCGACATTGTAACCGCCTTTGAGGTCGTCGAACACAGCGCAACCCCGCTGGAGACATTCGATGCGCTGTTATCGCATATGAAAACGGGGGGATGCGTCTATATCGGTCAGTCGATGCTTCCAGAGAATATTGGCAGGATCGGCACGAATTGGTGGTATATCGCGCCCCGTAATGGCCACATCACCTTCTACAGCTATCGAACCATTTCGAAATATGCCGCCATTCGTGGTTTGACGTGCAGGGGCGTAGCTGGAGGGTTCGTTCTGCATGGGCCGGATGTTTCGGAGGCTGTTGGTCGCTTCTTGGCGCATTATGCGCCCAATCCGGCTCTCAATATCTTTGATGTTCTAGACGTCGCGAACGACGCCTTGGGTTGGCGCGGAATCGAGCGAGCTGGCGACATGGCGTTTCGATGGACTTCGTCGCCCTATGTTCCCCTCGGGGCTGTCGAGCTGAAAGCAGGGGCTAATTTCATCTCGCTGCCGGTGGCGATGGTGATCGATGGTCGTTTCTGGGACGAATCGCGGCTCCAGATCGGTGCGCAAAATGTTGCGCTGAACCGTTGCGGCAATTCGCTGTGCGCCTCGATCGAGGTCGAGCAGGCTGCGGTCGAACTGATGACCCTGATTACGCCGCCCCCGATCCGACCTTCGGATCGCGGCGGCCAGGATACAAGGGCGCTCGGCATCGCCATGAGGGTCGGCAACGGCTAGGCAGGGGTGTGATTTTCTGGCGCCGAGGGCGGCTGCGCCGTCAGCTTGACGCTGTTATCAGGCCCTTTTATGGCGTTGCATATAGTAATATGGTGAAATTGCCTTCGTGTAGAGATTGATTCGATCCCATGCTTGTGAATCTAAGAAATTAGATGGCAAGACCGGGAGAGTTTTTGGCGTCGCGACAATGGTGATTTGCCTTTCTGGAAGGAATATATGAAGCCATATTCAGACCGCGAAGAAATCAAGACGCTAGATGATCTTTTGGCGTTGCACGATAGTCGGTTTGTAGACGAGCTTTATCGCCGGTTGCTTGGCCGTGAGCCTGACGTAATTGGTCGTGCCGGCCATCTTCGCAGTCTGCGCCAGGGGGGCGCCAAGCTCTCGCTGATCTGGAACATCGTCACGTCCGACGAAGGCAAGTCAAAGATCATCGAGCTGGGCGGACTTGATGCCGCGATGAAGCGTTACGAGGACCGTTCGCGTTCGCTGTTCGCGCGGTGGCGTTTCCGGAACAGCCTCGATTACGGCCGATCGCGCCAAGCGAGGGACGCGCGGGCGCAGGCGAATCAGGCTTTCGCGCTTGAGGATCGGGTGTCGGCTCGGCTGGAGACGATGCAGCAGGCGCTGGACGGTCTCGTTGATACGATTCGAACGGGTGCGTTCCCGGCCGGGCAGGGCGGCGTGACTGTCGTCGAGCAGCCCAAGGCTATTCATTCGATCCGCAGCCGCGGCCTGAATGTGCGGCCGATAGATTTGCCCGGCAAGGCGAATCCTGTGATCGCGCGCCTCAAGATCTGACTTTTCAATCCTCGACTCTCAAGGTTCTTCGACATCATGCGCATCGTTGTTGACATGCAGGCTATGCAGACGGGGAGCCGTTTCCGCGGTATCGGCCGCTATGCTCGGGAACTAACCAAGGCGTTGGTGCGGCAAGCGGGCGACCACGAAATCATCCTGGCTCTCAACGGCCATTTTCGGGATACGATCGAGCAGATTCGCGCCGACTTCGCCGACCTGATTCCCCAGCGCAATATTCGGGTATGGTATGCTCCCGGACCCGTCGGCTACGTCCACGACAGTCATCGGGGACGGCGCAAGGTCAATGAAGTTGTCCGCGAATATTTTCTTCTCGCCCAGAAGCCTGACGTCATCCTGCTGCCGAGCCTGTTCGAGGGGCTTGGCGACAGCGCAGTGATCAGCGTCGATCGCGCCAGGCCGCATGTCCCGGTGGTCAGCGTCTGCCATGATCTGATCCCGCTGGTCGATCCATCGCCGGCCTTCAAATATGACCGCATCACCAGGCTGTGGTACCGGGATCGTATCGAGGCGTTGCGCCGATCCGATCTCATCCTCGCCAATTCGGATTACAGCCGCGGCGAGGTGACGGATATCCTTGGCGTGGAATCCGACCGGGTGGTGACGATCGGAGCCGGACACGATCCGGATTTTCGTTGCAAGGGCCTGTCAGATAGCCAGCGAGTGCGGTTCGCCGAAAGCCTTGGCATCACCAAGCCGTTCATCATGTTCGCCGGGAGTCTCGAGCCGAGCAAGAACGTCGCCAATTTTCTCAAGGCGTTGGGCGGGTTGCCCGCATCGCTTCAGGAGCAGTTCCAGATCGTCGTGGCCGGCAAGCGCGAACCGGAGGACATCCGCACGCTATCGACGCTGGCGCCCAACCAGACCATCCGCAGCGCGCTGCGGGTGTTGGGCCATGTCAGCGACGAGGTGCTGATTGATCTCTACAATTCCTGCCATGCCTTTGTCTTTCCGTCCAAGCGGGAGGGCTTCGGCCTGCCGCCGTTGGAGGCGATGGCTTGCGGTGCGCCCGTGATCGCTTCCGATCGCACCAGCCTTCCGGAAGTGATTGGCCTCGACGAGGCCTTGTTCGATCCGGATTCGATCGAGAGCATGACATCCAAGATCGAGCAGGTGCTGACCGACGGCGCCTTTCGCGAGCGACTCGTTGCTCACGGCCTGGCGCGCGCAGCGAGCTTGAGCTGGGATGCCTGTGCCGCAAAGACGCTGCAGGCGTTGCGCCGGTTCGAGCGGCCCGCATCTGCTGCATCGCAGTCCAAAACCTTCAGCATAGACGGGATAACGGAAGCTCCGACGCAGATCATCGTCTCCAAGCTCGATCATGCCGGTGATTTCCTGCTGGGGCTTCCGGCGATGGCGAAGATCCGGGCGCGTTATCCGCACGCGCGGATCGATGCGCTCGTCGGCGGATGGAATCGCGTCGCAGCCGAGCATTGCGGGCTGTTCGACAATGTCTATACGCTCGACTATTTCCGTGCGAAATCCTCGCTACAGGCAAAGATCGACCCCAAGGAGATTGATGATCTCCAGGCGCAGTTGCCCTATTATGATTATGCGATTGATCTTCGGCGGCACTCGGATACGCGCTTCATTTTGTTGTCGCTGCGTGCAGGCCAGTATTTTGGCTACCGCACCGGCGATCAGCGCTACGACGAGAATCTGACGCGACCGCTGGACATCCATCCGGAGCTGGCTGGGGAACGAGATTTCTTCGACGAGATGCATATCTCCGAACAGATGTTGCGGATCGTCGATACGCTGCCTGCGGCCGCGAGTGACTATGTCAGCCTGCCGTCGTTCAGCGACGCCCGGCCCGTTCCAGGCACGGTCGGCATCTTCCCGCGTGTCGGCTCGGATGCGCGGCAATGGGATTCTGAACGATTTGTCGACCTTGTCGACCGGCTCTGCGCAGATGATGCGATCGCAGCGGTCAACCTCTTCGGCGTCAGCCGTCAGGAACTGGACGAGGTCGGCTTTCGGCCGCATCCCAAGATTTCCTACTGGTGCGGGCTGCCCTTTCCCGAACTGGTCAAAGTTCTGGGCGCCAATCAGGTCTGCGTCGGCAACAATTCTTTCGGCGTTCATCTCGGCAGCTTTGTCGGTTGCCGGACCGTCGCCATCTACAGCGGCCACGAAACGCCGGAGCAATGGGGGCCTGCATTTGGCAATGTCGATGTCGTGTCCGCCGATGTCGAGTGCTCGCCGTGCCACCTTCCGACCAAAGAATCCTGCCCGTTCGCGATGCGCTGCCTGACCAGCATTGAGGTGGACACGGTATTCGACGCGGTGAAAGCCAAGCTGGATTCGGTCGACGGATCGAAATCGGTTCCGTCGCTTGCGGGCTGGACGGTGGGGGACTGCCTTGATCAGGCGGTTCGCGCGCTGAATCGCCTGCAATTTCGGGGCGAGACGGGCGACCTGACGTCGGAGGACAAGAACGCCCTCCAGGCGGCTCTGCTCGTCGACTTTCCTGTACGGACGGACGCGCGGCCCCAGCGGCTCTATGTCGATATTTCCGGCTTTATCTCGGGCAATGGCGACGCGGAATGCCGGCCGGCGCTGGACAGGTACGCGCTAGAGGCGATGATCGATTTTCTGGCCGAAGCGTTACCCGATCATCGTGTCGAGACAATCGCCAGCGGCCTGCACGATCACGAATTTTACTCAGCGTCGATCGATGACGCCCACCGCTTCTTTGATGGAAACCGCGTGACGCGGATCGTTTACCCGATGCCGGGCGACCTTTATCTCGGTCTTGATCGCTACGGCAATCGTAATGCCGCGCAATGGGATCTTATCCAGTCGTGGCGCGAATTGGGGGCGCGGGTTATCTTCGCCGTTGACGAAGATGATCTGGCGCTGGTGGGCGATGCTGCCGACGGTTCCGATGTTTCACCGGACAAGCTCTTTCAGGCCCGGAAGAATCTTGTCTATCTCAGCAATTTCGACGTCCTGCTGTTGCGCAACGCGAGGTCGGCGGCAGCGATGCGCGCATTTATCGCCACGCAAGGTCCGCATCGCGAGCGCCCCATCGAACTGGTTGTCGATACCACTTACGACGATCTCCGCGCGGCAATGGCGGCGGCCAGCCTTGCAGGCGGCGGCATGGTGCTGACGGACGGGCTGCGACAGGGCCTCGCGAGGCTGGCGACAGCGTTGGTGAGCGAGATGCCCGAAGCCCGCTTCAAGCAAGCGTCTGGATTCTTCAAAGCGGAAGATTGATAATTGCGATGATTTTATAAAAATATTCCGGAGGTTGGAACAAAATGCGCGATACCGATAAAGACTGGTCTGCAATTGGTGACGCGCATCCCTATTTCGGTGTGCTGACAAACGAGAGATATCTTAATCCGTCATCAGATGACATCAAGGATTTCTTTCTATCCGGAGAGAAGGACATTGATCATCTCAGCAATATAATTGCGAATCATTTTGGAGCGTTTGAGCCAAATTCGGCTCTTGACTTTGGATGTGGTGTGGGACGTCTCGTGATTCCGTTGGCTCGACGGACTGGGCGGGCGACGGGAGTCGATATTTCCGAAGGTATGTTGGCACGTGCGCGCATTCATGCCGCAGACGCCGGCGCCAATATTGATTTCGTGCATCAGATTCCGGACGATGCCAAGTTCGATTGGGTGAACACGACGGTCGTGCTGCAGCATATCCCGCCGGCCAGGGGCTATGGCATGGTTCGTAAGCTATGGGCCGCTGTTGCTGACGGCGGCATGCTGACGCTCCATCTGACAATCTACAAGGACGCGCGCCACGTCGGAGAGTTGCAGCGGGACTTGGCGGCATTTCGGTACGATGGCGAAACGTTGATCAATTATGCCTTGGATGACGACGGTGATGTCGGCATGTCAATGTATGACTATGATTTAAGCAGGATATTCCAGATTATCGACCTGGAGGACGGTCAGGCCGTCTACATGGAAAAGACTGATCATGGCAGCTGCCATGGTTTCAGGATCTATATTCGCAGGCGTTGAAGCTGTTACTGGCGCATGGCCAATGCTTGATGGATGCTGACGAGTTCGGTGTTCTGCGGTTCTTTTACAGAGAGGTTTGCAGATGTTCGCGAAGGACCGGATCGTAGGTCTCGAAAGCCAGAAAAGTTATGCCGACAAGGTCGAAAGCGGCTTTTTCGCCAAATATCTGGCGGGCGAAAACATCCTCGATGTCGGGTTTGCCGGTCACGAAGGAACGGGGCAGCCCATCGTCGCCAACGCCATCGGCATCGACATCAATTATCCGGGCTATGACGGCATTCGCCTCCCTTTCGATGACGAGAGCCAGGATGCAGTTTATAGCAGCCATTGCTATGAACATATTGCCGATCATATCAATGCGTTGAAAGACTGGTTCAGAGTTCTGAAAGTCGGCGGCTTCATCGTTCTCGTCGTTCCGCATGCTCATCTGTTTGAGAGGCGAGAAAATCTGCCTTCACGGTGGAATGCAGATCACAAGCATTTTTTTACGCCGGGGAAACTCCTGTCGGAGATAGAGGCGGCGTTTCCGCCAAATACTTTCAGGGTCCGTCACTTGTGTGACAACGACAAGGGTTTCGATTATGCGGCGATGCCGCAGGATCCAGTAGGGGGGTGTTTTGAAATCGAGTTGGTGCTCGAGAAGATGCCGCCGTTGGAGTGGCTGCCCGACAATGGAAATGCGCGTTCTTGGACGGCGGGGGAGTTTCGGGCGGCGATCGGCGATGGAGCTGGCGCCTGGCGCGAACTGGATTTGACCGCCGCCGCTCCGCCGCATTGCTGGATATATGGTCCATATGCCGAACTTTCCAAGGGGCACTTCACGGTCCAGATGTTCCTGGAAGCGCCCGATATCGGGGAGCAGCGAATTCAGCGCCCCATCCTGATCGATGTAGCCGCCGACCTGGGTCAGTCTGTCGTCGCACAGGCGCTTGTTACGGCGGAAAATCAGGATGAGCTTTTCAAGCGCGGATATGTCGAGCTGCATTTCTACAACGCGAATCATAAAGCCGCCTATGAGTTCAGGATGCTTTTTCCCGAGGGCGCGCCCTTTGATGGACAGTTGCGATTCTATGGGGCGAAAATCTCCATGTCACGCCAGATCCGCTTCGTCGATTTGTGAACGAAATGACGCTGACGCGAAGGAGTCATCGCGCCCCTGAAGGAGCAGGAGGCGCGCATGGCGGTGGCGGGCGTTGTGGCATGATCGCCGAAAGCGGCTGACGGTCCGGCTGCATTGACTCGGTCGGCCTAATTTTTGGATTGGCGCGTTTTCCAGGCAGTCAGGTGATTCCACCCGATTGGAAAACGTTCTAGGGTCTGGCCGCATATGTCCGGATAACGGAGAGACAAGTGACGTTTTCGATTGGTAATGAAATCGGCGCGACAATGGCGGCGCTGCAGAAGGTTCTGACCCCGGAATTTCTGGCAACGATCGATCCAGTCGCTGAGCAATTGGCGCAGGCCCTGCGCGCCGGCGGCAAGTTCCTCATTATGGGGAATGGCGGTTCGGCCGCCGATGCCCAACATATCGCGGCGGAACTGGTTGGCCGCTACAAGATCGAGCGCCCCGGACTTGCGGCAATCGCTTTGTCTACCGACAGCTCGATCCTGACCGCCTGGAGCAACGATTATTCCTACGATACGGTGTTCAGCCGGCAGGTCGAGGCGCTGGCGCGCCCCGGCGACATCGTGTGGGGCATCTCGACGTCAGGCAATTCCGGAAACGTCGTGCGCGCATTTGAAGCGGCGCGCGCGATTGGAGCAACCACATTCGGCCTGCTTGGTCGGGATGGTGGGCGACTGGGCGGGCTCAGCGATATTTCGATCACCGTTCCCCTGGCCGCGACCGATCAAATCCAGACTGCGCATCTGCTGATCTACCACGCGCTGTGCGCGCATCTCGACGAGGCGTTTCGCCCGACGGAGATGTCTGTCGGTGGTTAGATCCGTGTTTGACGAAACCATCCGCGAGCGGATCGCCAGCCTCAATGTCTTCGTGGTGGGCGATGTCATGCTGGACGAATATTGGTTCGGAGACGTTCGGCGCATTTCGCCGGAAGCGCCGGTGCCTATCGTGCATGTTTCCCATTCGGACGAACGCCCCGGCGGAGCCGCGAACGTCGCCCGCAACATCGTTTCGCTGGGCGCGCGAGCCACGCTGCTGGCGGTCGTCGGGGCTGACGCCACGGCCGACCGCCTGCGCCGCGCGCTGGACGAAGCCGGCGTCAGCCATGCCCTCAGCGTCGATCCGGCCATTCGCACAACGCTCAAGCTGCGCGTTGTCGGCCAGCATCAGCAAATGCTGCGCGTCGACTTTGAGGAGCCGCCTTCCCGCGAGACGCTCGAGGCGAAACAGGCCGAATATGAACGATTGCTCGCAGACGCCGACGTCGTGGTGCTGTCCGACTATGGGAAGGGGGCGCTGGCGCGGGTAACCGAACTGATCGCAATCGCGCGCAGGCTTGGCAAACCCGTGATGATCGATCCCAAGGGGCGGGACTATTCCCGCTATGCGGGCGCCACGATGATAACGCCCAATCGCGCCGAAATGGCGGATGCGGTGGGATCTTGGTCCACGCCCGAGGAGCTCGATCTAAAGGCCGAACGGCTGCGCGAACAACTCGGCCTCGAAGTGCTCGTCGTGACAATGAGCGAACAGGGCATGAAGCTCTATTCGCAGAACGGCGTATTCCATCAGCACGCAAAGGCGCAGGAAGTGTTCGACGTCTCCGGCGCCGGGGATACGGTGATCGCCGCCCTCGCAATCATGCATGGTTGCGGCGTGGACTGGGAAAGCGCGGTGGCCTTCGCAAACGCAGCGGGCGGAGTTGCAGTCGGCAAGCTCGGCACTTCGGTCGTCGACTTCGACGAAGTCGATCAATTCCAGCAGGTCACGCCGATCCCATGAGCATTGCCGACAAAATCGTTCTCCGCGAATATTTGCCAGCGGCGATTGCAGGCCTGTCCCGGCCGCTCATCTTCACCAACGGGGTATTCGACATGCTTCATCCCGGCCACGTCGAATATCTCGAAAGCGCGCGTGCGCTGGGCGGCTCGCTGCTGGTCGCGATCAATAGTGACGCATCTGCGCGGGGCCTGGGCAAGGGGGCGGATCGGCCCATCAACCCCCAGGCGGATCGGGCGATCTTGCTGGCCGCCCTGGAATCGGTAAGCCTCGTCACCTTCTTCGACGAACGCACGCCATTGGCGCTGTTGCACGAAGTGCGACCCGATGTTTACGTCAAGGGCGGCGACTATGACATGGAAGCGCTGGAGGAAACGCGTTTCCTGCGCTCTTATGGCGGCGATGCGCAGGCCATTCCCTTCAGGGCAGGCTATTCCACGACCGCCCTTCTGGAACGTATCCGCACGAGCAGGCCATGAGCCGCCCTGCTCTATTCCTTGACCGGGACGGCGTTCTCAACGTCGACCACGGCTATGTCAGTCGTCCCGCCGATTTTGAACCGGTCGACGGCATATTCGATGCGCTGAGGCCTGCTGTCGAACATGGCGTTGCGCTTATCGTCGTGACCAACCAGTCAGGCATTGGGCGAGGCTATTTTAGCCAGCAACAGTATGACGCCCTGGAAAACCATATCGCAGGATTGTTTGCGAGCAACGGGTGCCCTCTTACGGCGACTTATCACTGCCCGCACCTTCCCGATGCGGGGTGTTCGTGCCGCAAGCCTAAACCGGGAATGATCCTGCGTGCCGCCAGCGAATATGATATCGATCTTGATCGGTCGGCTATGGTCGGGGACAAAACATCTGACATCGACGCCGCTCGCAACGCCGGGATCACGCGAACTGAACGCATCGATTCAGCTAGTGCCAGTCCAGACGCCTTAGCCCGCGCCGTTGCATGGATTATTGAAGCTGAGCAGTGATATTGGGGCGGCACTGACAAAAAGCGAAGTCCAGCCAACCTGATTTCCGATTTAAGGCCGCGCTTTTCGCAAGTCGTCACCGGTCGCCATCGCTGTGTGAGCGCAGATGGTCGGCGCGCGGGAGGAAGCGCCGTCCAGGCGCGTGGCGCGCCAATGCCATGGGCGGGCGGTGCTGGACGCGCTGCGCTACCATGCTGGACGCAAAGCGGCCGGCTTGTGGCGCTTACGGCCACGACATTGCCTGAAGCAGTCCCAATTGCCGCCACGATCTTCGATCAGCCAGTCATGCCATGACGATCATCAGGCACGCGATCTTCCCCGACGACACAGCTTCGGTGCTGGACATCTGGCGCGAGTTCATCGCCACGTCGCCGGTCAACCTCGACTATCAGGGCAATGACGCCGAGTTTGCGAGCCTGCCCGGCAAATACGCCGCGCCCGGGGGATGCGTGCTGCTGGCCGATCGCGGCGGCGACATCGAAGGCTGCATCGCCCTGCGCCCGGTCAGCACCGCCATATGCGAGATGAAGCGGCTCTATGTTCGCCCGCATGCGCGCGGCGGCGCCGTGGGGCGCGCGCTGGTCGAGCGGTCGATCGCGGAAGCGCGCGCCAGGGGCTATAGCGAGATGAGGCTCGACGTGCAGGAGAAGTTCGTCGCCGCGCGGAAGCTCTATGCGGATTTCAATTTCGTGGCGGCCGAGCCGGTTTCCTTCAATCCGGTTCCCGGCGCGTCTTTTCTGGGCCTTCGCCTTTAGGCGGTGCAGCGCGGGTCACAGGCCAGTTCGCGCATCATCACCCCTTCCGGAGCTGCGCCAGCCAGTCGACCATGCGTTTGGCGGCTTCGGCGCCTTTGCCGAGCAGGAGGTGCAGCTCGTCCTCGGCGTGATCGGGCGTCGCGCCTTCGTCGGCCGGGGGCGGGGGAAGGATATGGGCGTAATAGCTGTTGCCGAGCAGGCGGCGCAGCAGGCGTTCGCCGATGAAGGGTTGGCCGTTGTTGAGCGCGCGCGCGGCCTTCAGCAGGTTGCGTATGTCATATTGGGTGGGGCTGATATCGGGAACCGCCTTGGGCAGGTCCAGCAGCGTGCAGACCGCGACGCGCGCGGTGCGGATCGAGCTTTCCACCGTAAAGACGATATCGTTGCTGGTTTCCACGAACTGGCCGAGCAGGCCGAGATTGGTGCAGCCGGCGGGCACGATATGCGGGCGGTCCCCCGCCGCGCGGGGCATGAACTGGGCGGTGATGTAGGGCATCAGCGCGAGGCGAACCCTGGTGTTGGCCGCGACTTCATCGATCTGATCGGCGATGCCGAGATGATAGCAGAGCTCGGCCAGTATCTCGCGGCCGGTGCAGGCGGGCATCGGCTTCTTCACATGATTGCCTTCGCGATCCATCAGCAGCGCATAGACCCACAGCACCAGCACATCGTCCGGCTGATCGGGGAAATGCGGTTGACGGTTGCAGGTGAAGCTCATCACCCAGTTGCTGTCGGTGAAGGTGATGATGCCGCCGGTAACGGTGCGGCCTGAATAGGGATCGTTGACCGAAAGCTGTTTCAGCCGATCGACGAGCGGGGAGGGCCTGCAGGTGAGCGTCGCCGATTCCCACATCGATTTTTCGCTGTCGCCGTAGAACTTCTCGGGCTTGCCGAAGATGGGGGACTGGGCCGCGAGATTTTTCCACAAGGTCCAGTCGCTGTCCGGCCCCGGATCCTGCCTGCCGCGCGCGAGGACGGGCGCGGTATCGAGATCGCCATAGGCGGTGCCTTCGGTGATCGACCCGGTGAGCGCGAAAACGAGATCGCCCGGCGCGACCTCGATGGCCTCCGCCTTGCCGGCGGTGCGGCAGAGCAGCCCGGTGACCGTGCGTTTCTCCCCGTCGACCGCCATGCTGAAATCGTCGACGCGCGTATCGAAGCGGAACTGCACGCCCTTGTCGCGCAGCATGTCGCTCAAGGGACGGACGAAGCTGTCGAACTGGTTATATTTTGGGAACACAAGCGCCGACATGTCGGCCAGCCCGTCGATCGCATCGAGGAAGCGGTGCATGTAGAGCTTCATCTCGAGCAGGCTCTGCCAGTTCTGGAAAGCGAACATCGAGCGCCAGAGGAACCAGAAATTGCTCTGCAGGAAGCCTTCGGAGAAATAATCCTCGATCGTCAGGTCGTCGAGATCCTCCTTGCGCCTGAGGAGCAGGCCGATCAGCTCCCATTGCTGCGACCGGGTGAGGCCGAGAGTCGAGAAATCGCGAATCTCGCCCTGCCGGTGCATGAGGCGCGCCTTCGACCAGTTGGGGTCGTTGTCGTTGACCATGCGATATTCGTCGAGGACGCTGAAGCCGGCGGGAAGCTCAAGCGCGGGGACGTCCTGAAACATGTCCCACAGATTGTCGTAGTTCCAGTTCATCTCGCGGCCGCCGCGGACGATATAGCCTTCCTCCGCATTGCCCGCGCCGTCGAGCGAGCCGCCCTCGATCGCCAGATTCTCGATGATGGTGATGTTGGCCGGCGGCATGTGGCCGTCGCGAATCAGGTAGAAGGCGGCGGCGAGCCCGGCGATGCCGCCGCCGACGATATAGGCCTTGCGCCCCTCGATCCCCGGCGTCGGCAGCGGGCGGTTGCGCTGATAGGCGGCGACCATATCGGGCGGAGGCAGAGCGTTGCTGGCCGAATTGCCCCAGAAGGCGCGCGAGGCGTCGGACTCGTGAACGAAGCCGGCGGGGGCGTTTTCGGGGATGTGGAACCCCGGGATGGGCGATTTGCTCATGTCGACGCTTCCTCGCGTTATGCTCGCCCCGTGCGGGCGGCGAAATTGTAGCGCCATGAATATGACGGGCGTGCGGCGCGCCAACTCGGTAACTTATCGGACTTGTCAGGATAATGCCCGCCGGCGGGCGGAAGGATGGAGAAGCGCAGGGCGTCGCGCTAGAAGCGGCGCGTGACGGAACATCATCGATATCGGCGGGTGGGCGTCATCGGCGCGGGGCGGGTGGCGCAGGCGATCGGGCTGGGGCTGGCGCCCTGTTCGGAAAAGCCGGTGCTGGTCTGGGCGCGGCGGCCGGAGGCGGCGGCCGAGGCGGTGGCGCGGATCGGGCGCGCCGAGGCGGTGGACGGTGCGGCTGCGCTGACGGCGGCGTGCGACCTGATCGTCATCGCCGTGTCCGACGATGCGATCGCGGCCGTCGCCTCCGGTCTGGCGCTGGAGGCGCGAGGAGCGTGGGCGCCGTTCGTCTTTCATGTCAGCGGGCGGAGCGGGGCGGCCATCCTCGATCCGCTGCGGCGGGCCGGCGCGCGGACGGCGGCGATCCATCCGGCGATGACCTTTGCGGGCGATCCTGCGGGCGAGGTGCGGCGCATGGCCGGCGCGCGCTTCGCGGTCAGCGGATCGACGGACGAGGCGGCCGGGGAAGCGCGGGGCGTCGTCGGGCTGCTCGGCGGGGTCGCGATCGATATCCCCGATGCGCTGCGCCCGCTTTATCACGCCGCGCTGTGCCACGCGGCCAACCATCTGGTGACGTTGATGGCCGGGGCGTTCGACGCGCTGGCGGCGGCTGGGGTGGCGGAGCCGGGCGCGCTGCTCGCGCCGCTGGTCCGCGCGGCGCTGGAAAACAGCCTCGACCAGGGCTTTGCGGCGTTGACCGGCCCGGTGCTGCGCGGCGACGCGCAGACGGTGGCGGGGCATCTCGACGCGCTGGCGGCGCATCGCCCCGATGTGCTGCCCGCCTATCGCGCCATGGCGCGCGCGACGCTCGACCGGCTGGAGCGCGACGGCGGGCGGCCGGCGTCGGCCGCGCTGCGCCGCCTGCTCGATGACGCATGACGCCGATGCAATAAGCGCGTGCGGACAAAGCGTTATTGCAGCGCAATAAGGGCTGGCGTCGCGTGCGCCGGCTGCCTAGTCTGACGCCGGTCAGTCAACCGGGGAGTGCGGCATGCGATTGGGACGAGCGGCGATCAGCTTTTATCTGGGCCTCGCCTTTTCCGCAGCCCATGCCGCGCCGGCCCCCGATCTCGACGCCTTTCTCGACTATCCTTTCAAGACCAATCTGATCGCGCCTGAGGCGGGCGGGCGGCTGGCGTGGATCGAGATGCGCCATGGCCGGCGCAGCCTGTGGCTGGCGAAGGGCGGCGATCTGGCCGCGACGAAGATTGCCGGCACCGGCGTTGACGACGGGATGGAGCTGGCCGAGGCCACTTTCTCCCCCGACGGACGGATCCTGGCCTGGGTGCGCGGCGGCGGCGAGCATAATGGCTGGGCGGCCAACCTGCCCCCGCCCAATCCCGCATCATCGGTCGTGCAGCCGACGCAGAGCATCTGGGTGTCGATCGACGGCGGCGCGCCGATCCAGGTGGCGGAGGGCGAGGAGCCGACGCTCTCGTCGACCGGGCGGCTGGCCTATCTGAAGGACGGGCAGGCGTGGACCGTGGCGCTGACCGCAGGCGCCAAGCCCGAGAAACTGTTCTACGATCGCGGCAAGGTCGGCGATCTCGCCTGGTCGCCGGACGGGACGAAGCTGGCCTTCGTATCGCGGCGCGGCGATCACAGCTTCGTCGGCGTCTATGCGGGGCCTGACAAGCCGATCAACTGGATCGCGCCGTCGACGGCGTTCGACGGCGACATCGCCTGGTCGCCCGACGGCGCGCGCATCGCCTTCGTCCGCCGCGAGGGCGAAGCCGATCTGCTCGCCTCGCCGCTGGTCGAGAAGCCCAATCCCTTCTCGATCTGGGTGGGCGACGTCGCCGACGGGTCGGCGCGCCAGTTGTGGGCGAGCCCGGCGACGCTCGAGGGATCCTATCCGATGGTGCCCGACGGCATGGTCGTCCGCTGGGCGGCGGGGGACAGGATCGTGTTCCGCGCCGAGATGGACGGCTGGCCGCACCTTTATGCGCTGGCGGCGAGCGGCGGGGCGCCCCGGCTGCTGACGCCGGGCAAGTTCATGGTCGAGCATGTGACGATCACGCCTGATCGCCGCACGCTGATCTATGACGCGAACAGCGGGCCGGCGGCCGACGACATCGATCGTCGCCACCTGTTCCGCGTCGCGATCGACGGCGGCGCGCCGGTCGCGCTGACCAGCGGGACGGGCGTCGAGTTCACGGCGGCGGCTGTCGGCAATGAGCGGATCGCCTATGTCGGCGCTTCGCCGACCGGGCCGATGCAGGTGCTGCTCGCCGAGGGCAAGGCAGCGCCGCGCGCGCTGGGCGAGGCGGGCGCGCCTTATGCGCCGGCGGGGATGGTGACGCCGAAGAGCGTCACCTTCACCGCGGCGGACGGCACGCTGATCCACGGCCAGCTTTTCGCCGCCGCCGGCGCGGAGCGCAAGGCGGGGCTGATCTTCGTCCATGGCGGGCCGCCGCGGCAGATGCTGCTCGGCTGGTCCTATATGGACTATTACGCCCACAGCTATGCGATGAACCAATATTATGCCGCGCACGGCTATGTCGTGCTGTCGGTCAACTACCGGCTGGGGATCGGCTATGGCCGCGCCTTCCAGCATCCGGCGCGCGGCGGAATCGCGGGCAATGCCGAATATCAGGACGTGACGGCGGGCGCGCGCTTCCTGATGGCGCAGCCGCAGGTCGATCCCGCGCGGATCGGGATCTGGGGCGGAAGCTATGGCGGGCTGCTGACCGGGCACGCGCTGGCGCACGACAGCGCGATCTTCAAGGCCGGCGTCGACTTCCACGGCGTGCATGACTGGTCGCTTTACCCCAGGCTGATTACGCGGCCCGAGCGCTACGAGCAGGGCGATTATGAGGCGGCGATGAAATCGGCGTTCGAGAGTTCGCCCGAAAGCGCGCTCAAGGGCTGGCGTTCACCCGTGCTGCTGATCGCGGGCGACGACGACCGGAACGTGCGCTTCGACCAGACCGTCGATCTGGCGCGCCGCCTGCGCGCGCAGGGCACGCCGTTCGAGAGCCTGGTGATCCCGAACGAGATCCACGGCTTCCTGCGCTACGATAGCTGGAAACGCGCCGACGAGGCGTCGATCGATTTCCTGGGGCGCTATCTGAAGCCGTGAGCGCCTAAAGCGGGATGGGCGGGATTGGGTGGATTGCTGACGTCTATCTGCAGCGATGGAGATGATGGAGCGACCCATCTGCCCAGCGTTCAGTTAGGTGATTTGCTTTCAGAGAGATGATGGT
This sequence comes from Sphingomonas sanxanigenens, assembly GCA_003240855.1. Taxonomy (GTDB): domain Bacteria; phylum Pseudomonadota; class Alphaproteobacteria; order Sphingomonadales; family Sphingomonadaceae; genus Sphingomonas_L; species Sphingomonas_L sanxanigenens_A. The sequence continues at coordinate 2,694 of QFNN01000053.1, read as the reverse complement.
GCTGTGGTGCTTTTCAGCGGGTTTGACCGGGCGCGATTGCTCATCGGGCTCCCCTCGCTCGGTGATCAACGTCGTGAGCCCGTTTCCTCGCAAAACCCATCGACCGCTGGTGTTGTAGGTATCAAAGGTGCTATTGGCTTTATATGTGACGGAGTTGTCGCCTTCACATGAGCCGCCTAAAGGCTCCCAAGTCCCAACGAGAGTTTTGCTGATAGATTGAACAGCTTCAGCGCCACTTGCGGCTAATCCCAACGTGATCAATGCGAGAACGCGAGCTGTGGACATAACAACACGCTATAGTGCCATAGCAGCGTCCGCAATGGCGGCGGAAGCTGACAAGCCGTTCTCTGAGCCCCGCCGCTAGAACAACTCCAGCCGCTCCACCTCCCCTGCCGTCAGCGCGATGCCGAAGGCGCTTTCGAGCAGGGCGCGATACTGGCCGGGGGTCTCGATCACGATCTTCTCGTTCGTCGGGCCGGAGACCGAGAGGATGCGGTCGACCAGCGAGAGGAAGCCGCCGGCGGGCACGAGGCTGACGATCACGCGCGTGGTGAAGCGCGTGCCGGGGCGCGTCGCCGTCCAGTGATTGGCCATTTCGAGATCGGCGGGCGCGACCTCCTCGGTCGAAAAACTATATTGGCGATACCAGTCGTCGCCGGGCGGCGCGCGATCGTCGGCGGCGACGCGCGGGCCGCGCCGTTCGAGCATCCAGCCATGATCGGGATCGAAATGGAGGCGGTGGCGCGCGCCGTCTGCGGTCTCGGCCTCGGCGCCGCCCATCAGGCGCAGCGGGGGCACGTCGCCGCCCCCGAAGCCGACGTCGCTGATCCAGTCCTCTCCGTCGATCGCGACGAGGTTGAGCGTATGCGTGCGCGGCGGGACGCCGGCGGCGCCGAGCCAGACGCGCGCGAGCAGCGCCCGCGCCTCGAAGCCCAGCGCGTGGAGCGCCGCGAGATAGAGGCTGCTCTGTTCAAAGCAGTAGCCGCCGCGCCGCGCGGTGACGAGCTTGTCGAAAATATGCGCCGGATCGAGGCTGACGCCCCGGCCCAGCGGGATGTCCAGATTCTCGAAGGGAATGGCGCGGCGGTGCGCAGCCTGGAGCAACGCCAGCCCCCCGGCGTTGGGCGCGGGCGGTTCGGCGAGGCCGATGCGATCGAGATAGGCGCCGGGATCGAACATGGCGCTGTCTTACCGCGCCGGCGCGGGTAAGCGCCAGCGCGGAAGAGTCGGATATGGGTCGGCGTCAGTCGCTGCCGGTCGTCGGCCCGAGCAGGTCGAGCACCGCCGCGGTCATCGCGGTCGCGCCGGTGACGATCGCGGGTTCGGGATCGACGCGGAAGAAAGGCGAGTGGTGCGGCGGCGCGGCCGGGCCGCCCTTGGCCGCCGCGTCGACGATCGCCGGCGCGGTGCCGCCGACCGCGAAATAATAGCCCTTCACGCCCGTTTCGGGCTGGACGAAATAGGCGAAATCCTCCGCGCCCATGCCGAGCTGCTGCCAGGGCAGCACCGCTTTCGCGCCCAGTTCGCGCGTCAGCGTCGCGTTGAGGCGCTTCGCCAGCGCGGCGTCGTTGATCGTCGTCGGCGTGCCTTCGATCACCGTGACCCTGGGCAGCTTGTCCTCGGGCATGCCGTTCAGCCGGCCGACGCCTTCGGAGACGCGGCGGATCGCGGCGATCATCTGCGCGCGCGTCTTTTCATCATTGGCGCGGACGGTGACCTGCAGCTTCGCCTCGTCGGAGATGATGTTGTGCTTGTTGCCGGCATGGAAGGAGCCGACCGTTATCACCGCCGGGCTGAGCGGCGCGCGCTCGCGGCTGATGATGCCCTGCAGCGCGATCACGATCTGCGATCCCATGTAGACGGGATCCTTGCCCTGATTGGGCGTGGCCCCGTGCGCGCCGATGCCGGGGATCACGATGTCGACGCTGTCCGAAGAGCTGTACTGAATGCCTTCGGAGGCGCTGACCGTGCCGTCGGGCATGCCCGAGGCGACGTGGAAGGCGAGCGCATATTCGGGCTTGGGGAAGCGGGTGTAGAGGCCGTCCTTCATCATCGCCTCGGCCCCGCCCACGCGTTCCTCCGCAGGCTGGACGACGAACACGACCGTGCCGTGCCAGCGATCCTTCATCGCGGCGAGGCGGCGCGCCGTCGCGACCATCGCGGTGATGTGCGTATCGTGCCCACAGGCGTGCATCACCGGCGCCTCGACCCCGTCAATGCCGACCTGTTTCACCTTGGACGGATAGGGGACGCCCGAGTTTTCCAGGATGGGAAGCCCGTCCATGTCGGCGCGGACGAGGACGACGGGGCCGTCGCCATTCTTGAACACGCCGACGACGCCGGTGCCGCCGACCTTCTCGGTCACCACGATGCCGGGAATGGCGCGCAGTTCCTTCGCCATGCGCGCCGAGGTGTTCACTTCCTTGAACGACAGCTCGGGATTCTGGTGGAACCAGATGAAGAGCTGGCCCAGATCCTTGTCATAATCGGCCTTGATCGCGGCCTGATAATCAGGCGCGGCGACGGCGGGCGCGGTGAGCAGCGCCGTGGCGGCAAGCAAGAGACGGGCAAGCTTCATGGATAACCCCCTGATTCTGGTTCAGGAGCCATCCAAGCATTGCCGATCGGGCTGACGCAAGCGTTATGAGCCCGTTTGGAATGGGCTGAAGGCGCATTTTGCGGCGCCGGCCCGAT
>QFNN01000052.1 GCA_003240855.1 Sphingomonas sanxanigenens | reverse complement strand
CTGCGCGAAGGCCGGCGTGATCCTCGCGATCGAACGGCTCGCCGAACGCGTCGAGAAAGTCGCAGAGAGGCTTGAGGGCGCGCCCCGGGCTGCCTAGATAGGCGCATGACGGGTACTGCCCGGTGCGCGCCTTTTATATCCCTGAGGCGATTATACATCCATGGGAGCTGTCCCTTGTCGGGCCCTGGTCCGGCAAACACGGCGCCCACCTGACGTTAACGGCGTCAGAGGATATCCCGGCAAACGGCCATGGCGGTCCCGTCACCCGCCGCCCTTTCCTCATGATCGCCAAGCGCCTATCCTCGCGCGGTCGTGACTCATTTTCCCACCAAGCCGGAGCTTCGCCGCGAAGTGCGCGCGCGCCGCGACGGATTCGTCGCCGGGCTCGATGCGCGCGGGGCGACCCTCGCTTTCCGCGTGCCCCCGGGGCCGCTGCGCGCGCTGATCGAAAATGCGCGCTGCGTCAGCGCCTATATCCCGGTCGGCAGCGAAGCCGATCCAGACGCGCTGCTGGCCTTCGCCGCTGAAGCAGGCAAGGCTACGGCGCTACCTTATGTGGAGGCGCGGGCGGTGCCGATGCGCTTCCTCGCCTGGACGCCCGGCGATCCGCTCAAGCCCGGCCCGATCGGCCTCAGCCAGCCCGATATCGGGACAGCGGCCGAAGTCGCGCCCGATCTGATCCTGACCCCGCTCGTCGCCTTCGACCGCCGGCTGCACCGGCTGGGGCAAGGCGCAGGACATTATGACCGCGCCTTCGCACGCTTCCCCGACGCCCTGCGCGTCGGCGTCGCGTGGAGTGCGCAGGAAATCGATTTCGTCCCCGACGATGCGTGGGACGAACCGCTCGACGCCGTTCTCACCGAGCGCGAGTGGATCGCGCGCGATCGGGAAGCCTAGGGTGCCGAGCTGGCGCAAGCCCGTTGGCATGATGCTGATCCTCGGCATCATCCTCCTATGGTCGATCATCGTGGTCCAGTTCGCCGAGACGATCGGCCGGCTGCCCGCGCTTGTGCAGGCCCCGATCTACATCGCCGCCGGGCTTGTCTGGATCCTGCCGCTGAAGCCGCTGCTGCTCTGGATGGAAACCGGACGCTGGCGTTAACCACGCCGGCGCGCGCCTTTGTTAACCGGCCTGCCGCAAAGCCATTCGTGCAAAGCAGTTGAGGGAAAGCCATGTTGCGTCGCGCCAAGGCCGATCGCACGGTCGTCGAGGAACGCCGTGCGCATCGTTATGATGTAAATATCGAGGCTTCGATCGAATATGAAACGGTCGCTCAGCCTGTCCGCCTCGTCAATCTGTCGCGCCGGGGCTTCGGCGCGGCAGGCGAAATCGCTCCGCCGACAGACGCAGTCGTGACATTGACCATCCCCGGCGTCTGCCACGCCAAAGCGCGAATCGCCTGGAAGGACGGGAACAATTTCGGCGCTGAGTTTCTTGCGCCGCAGCGCCTGTTCCTCATCCCGGACGTCGTCGGCCCCGGCACAGAAGCAGAGCCGTCAAATGACGATTTTCGCTGAGGGAACTCCGCTCATCGTTGCGCCAATTTCCTGAGGGAAATGGCGCGAGTGACGGGGCTCGAACCCGCGACCTCCGGCGTGACAGGCCGGCGCTCTAACCAACTGAGCTACACCCGCTTGAGCGTGGAGCCGGCGACCTAGTGGAGCGACCGGGGGCTGTCAAGCGACCCTTTCACGCTTCTTGCGATGCCGCGAAAATAATTGCGCCGCGTCAGTCATAATCCAGATCGTCCTCGGCGTAGCGCGCCGTCGTGAGCGTGCCTTCCTCGAACAGGAAGCCGGCAATGTCGGGCTTGCCCGCCGCGCTGGCGATGGTCTGGATGATGATCAGCAGCGGCACCGCGAGCAGCGCGCCGGGCGTTCCCCACACCCAGCCCCAGAAAGCCAGCGAGATCATGATCAGCAAAGGATTGATCGTCAGCCGCCGGCCGAGAATCGTCGGCGTGATGATATTCGCTTCGACGACGTGGAACAGCACCTGCATCGCCGCCGGCGCCAGCGCCCACCATATGTCGTTGAAGGTCATCAGCCCGCCGAGCGCGATCAGCGTGGCGGCGAGGATCGGCCCCAGATAGGGAATATAATTGAGCAGCGCGACGATGCCGCCCCACATCAGCGGCGAAGGCATGCCAAGCAGCCAGACGCCAAGCGCCACCGCCAGCCCCAGGCTGACGTTGATCAGCGTGATCGTGCCGATATAGGCCGATGTCGCGTCGACGACGTTCTGGATCACCCGCGCGGTCGCGAGCGCGCCATCGAAGCTGCCCCGGCTAGTGATCGTCCGTCGTCTGAGCTGCGTCCAGCCAGACAGAAAGAAATAGATGACGAGCAGGATGAACAGCAGTTGCAGCGCCGCCGAGGGGGCCGAGGAGATATAGGCCATCAGCGATGTCGGCGCCTGCGTCGCCTCGGCCTGCGCATGCATCACCGGGCCGCTCGCCAGCATCCTCACCGTATCGTCGACGAACTTCTGCAGATTGGAATAGAAATCGATCAGCGGCGCCAGATTGGCCTGTATCTGCGGGATGCGCTCGGGCAGCGTCTGGAACCAGGCCGTCGCCGGCACGATGATCGCAGCCAGCGCTACATTGGCCACCGCGATGAACAACAGCATGCAGATCAGCGCCGCCAGCCGCGAAGGCACGCCGCTGCGTTCCAGCCATTCGAGCAGGGGAACGAAAGCGATAGCGACAACGATCGCGGCGACCAGCGGCAGGAAGAACTCCGCGCCCAGCTTGAGCGCAAAGGGCAGACCCAGCAGCAGCCCCACCCCCGCCATCAACGTCAGCGAGGCAAGCAGCCGATCCCGCCGACGATCGACATGGGCGTGATCGCCATGATGCAGCCGGTCCTCCGGCGCCGGCCCGGAAGCCTGCTCGATGACCGCGTCGAGCGCGGCCTCTCCGATCGTGCGGGTTTCCTCCTCCATCGCGCTGTCTTGGCCCCGCCGCCGTCGCTCCGTCAATGGCGACGGCGGGGTTCATGACATCTCAGAACTTCACGCTGGCTCCAAGCCGGATATCGCGTCCGGCGAGCGGCGCATAATCCTTAAGCAGCGAGGTGGACGATCGCGCCACGACATCGAACAGATTGTTCGCCGCCAGCCGCAGGGTGAGCGGGCTTCCCGCCCCCAGAACCTTCCATGAGACCTGCGCGTTGACCATCGTGTAGCCCGGCGTCCTCGTCTCGAACGTCGCATTGCGGTTCTGCGCGAAGTTGCGCTGCACCTCTACGCGCCCGGTCCAGGCCGTGTCGTCATAGCCGAGGCCGCCCTGGATGCGCAGCGGCGGGATCAGCGGGGCCGGGCCATAATCGCGCACCGTCACATGCGTATAGTCGGCAAAGCCGTCGAGCGAGACGCGCCCTTCGCCGATCTTGAACAGATCGACATTGCCCTGCGCCTCGAAGCCGTAATGCGTCGCCTTGCCCTGCGCCATCGCATAGACGGGCAGGTCCTCCTCGATGGCGCCGGTGGGCTTCTGGTAGAGGAAGTTGGAGAAGCGGTTGTAATAGCCCGAAAGCTCGAACGTATAGCCATCGCCCTTTCCGTTGAAAGTCAGCTCTGCGCCGTTGCTTTTCTCCAGCCGGGCGTCGGGCAAGCCGACCTCGAACGCCTCAGTGCCGCCATGCGGGCCGTTGGCGAACATTTCCTCAACCGTCGGCGCGCGTTCCGAATGGGTGAGGTTGACGCCGATCCGCCACCCGTCGAGCACTGCATAGCTCGCGCCCACCGATCCGGAGATCGAGGTGAAGCGGCGCGTGATGTCGGCATTGCCCAGATCGGCGTCGGCGGTGGCGTGCGCATTGGTCCGTTCCACGCGGACTCCCGCCTCGGCCTTGAGCTTGCCGAAGTCGAACTGCTGCACGGTGAAGAGGCCGGCCTGCTCGGTCGCGGTCTTGGGCAGGAACTTCTCGTCGCCGACTACATTGAAGTCGCGCGTCATCACCTGCCCGCCGAACGCCCCGCTCCACACGCCATGTTTGGCCTGCAGAAACTCAAGCCGCCCCTCAAGCCCCTTATTGTAGAAGGTCGTGGCGACGGCGCCGTCCGGCTCCAGCTCCTGATGGACATAGTCGCCATAACCTGCGCGCAGCCTGATCTTGTCGAGGAAGCCGCCGCCTGCGTCGACTTCGGCGCGCAGATCATAGCGATCCTGTTTCAGCGAGATGCGCGGCTGCTCCGACGCGACATTGGGATCGAGCGAGAAACGGATCGGCACGCCGTAGAGATTGTCGAGATGCGAATAGGAGAAACCGATCGTCCCGCCCGAACCGATATAGGCCAGGCCGACGCCCGTATCCCATGTCCGCGCCGCGGTGTTGGGCAGCCTGCCCTTGAGCGTCGCGAGCCGCTGGATGCCCGGATCGGCAGATCCCGCCGCCTCGGCGCGCAGCGGTGCAGACAGAAGATAACCGCCCGTGTCGAGATCGTCGGACTTCAGATAGCTGCCGTCGAGGTGAAAGACGAGGTTGCTGGCGAGCGGCACATCGACCGTGCCGGCGGTGCTCCGCTCCCTGGCAGCCGTAGCGTAGCCGCCCTCGAGCTGCACATGGACCGGTTCGTCAGGCACTTTGAGCGGGATGCGCGAATCGATGACGTTGACCACGCCGCCGATCGCCCCCGAACCGTAAAGCAGCGCCGAAGGCCCGCGCAGCACCTCGATCCGGTCCGCCGTCAACGTATCGATCGCGACGGCGTGGTCGGCGCTGGTTCCCGATGCGTCGAACGATCCGATGCCGTCGGTCAGGATGCGCACGCGGTCGCCCTGCAGGCCGCGCAGGATAGGACGCGAGGCGGAAGGCCCGAAGCTGCTCGCGCTGACGCCCGGCAGGCTCGAAAGCGTGTCGCCGATCGTCGAGCGCACCGATTGCGCCAGATCCGTCCCGCTCAGCACTGACGTGCCCGACAGCAGGTCGCTGCGGTTCCGCGACAGCGCGGTAATGACGATATCGGTCGATTCCTCATGATGATCGCCAGTGGCGTCGGCGGACGCATCGGCGGCGAAAAGCGGCGCGGACGAACCCGCGAGGAACAGGGCAAACGCAATCTTCGAGCAGTGGGACATTGGCAACTCCGCTTAAACCGGGGCCAAGGACATGATACTTTATAACATGTCAAGGTGCGTTTGCGACGAAACGGGGCCGATGGTAGTTCATGGACAAGATTTCATGATCAATGGTGAGTCAGATGCCCGATAAGCAGCCCATGCACGAAAACCCCCTTGGCCTCGACGGTTTCGAGTTTGTCGAGTTCACCGGCCCTGATCCCGAAGCGCTCGCCGGCCTGCTGACCGCGATGGGCTTCACCCATATCGCCACCCACCGCTCGAAGAATGTCCGCCGCTACCAGCAGGGCGACATCAATTTCCTGCTCAACATGGACCAGCAGGGGCAGGTCGCGGATTTCCGTCAGGCGCATGGCCCTTCGGCCAATGCGATGGCGTTCCGCGTCCATGACGCGCGGTTCGCGTTCGACGAGGCGGTGAAGCGCGGCGCCAGGCCGATCGAAGGCAAGGTCGGGGCGATGGAGCTCAACATCCCCGCGATCGAAGGGATCGGCGGATCGAACCTCTATCTCGTCGATCGCTACGGCGCGCACGAGATTTACGACATCGATTTCCGTCCCGTGCCGGGCGCGGTGAAGGACGCCAACAGCGTCGGCTTCCACACGCTCGATCACCTGACGCACAACGTCAATCGCGGACGGATGAATTATTGGGCGGGCTTCTACGAGAAGATCTTCAACTTCCGCGAGATCCGTTATTTCGACATTGAGGGCCAGCAGACGGCGCTGCTCAGCCGTGCGATGACCGCGCCTGACGACAAGATCCGCATCCCCCTCAACGAAAGCCAGGACGAGCATTCGCAGATCGAGGAGTTTCTCCGCGAATATAAGGGCGAAGGCATCCAGCATCTCGCGCTCGCGACCGACGACATCTTCAAGACCGTCGATGCGCTGCGCGCCAACGGCATCCGTTTCCAGGACAGCCCCGAAACCTATTTCGACATGATCGACAAACGGCTTCCCGGCCACGGCCATGATGTCGAGGAGATGCGCAAGCGCCGCATCCTGATCGATGGCGCGCCGGAAACCGGCGGCGGCCTGCTGCTCCAGATCTTCACCGAGAATATGGTCGGCCCGATCTTCTTCGAGATCATCCAGCGCAAGGGCAATGACGGCTTCGGCGAAGGCAATTTCAAGGCGCTGTTCGAATCGATCGAGCTCGACCAGATTCGGCGCGGCGTCCTGCCCGCCAAGGAAACGGCCTGAGACATCATTGGAGTGGACGGCGGTAATGCGTGACGATCACAGCCTGGCCGATCATGGCCACGGGCATCATTATCTGCCGTCCAACCATGAACGGAACGAGAAGAGGACGCTGCTCGTCGTCGTCCTGACCGTGCTGATGATGGTCGGCGAGATTGTCGTCGGCTGGATGACCGGATCGATGGCGCTGCTTGCCGACGGCTTCCACATGGCGACGCATGCCGGCGCCCTCGGCATCGCGGCGGCGGCCTATGCCTATGCGCGCACGCACAGCAACGATCCGCGCTTCACCTTCGGCACGGGCAAGGTGGGCGAACTTGCCGCCTTCGCCTCGGCGATCATCCTCGGCATCGTCGCGCTCGGCATCACGTGGGAATCGGCCGAACGGCTGATGCACCCCACCGCCGTCAGCTTCGGCGATGCGACGAAGGTCGCGGTGCTCGGCCTCATCGTCAATCTTGTCAGCGCCTGGCTGCTCAAGGATGGCGGGCACGATCATCATGGTCATGGGCACGGGCATTCGCATGGGGCCGGGCACGGCCACGCGCATGCGCACGATCACCACGACCATGATCACGCGCACGACGACGATCACAGTCATCACCGCCACGACAATAATATGCGCTCGGCCTATATTCATGTGCTGGCGGACGCGCTGACCTCGGTGATGGCGATCCTGGCCCTGCTCGCGGGCCGCTATCTCGGCTGGGTGTGGCTCGATCCCGTCGTCGGCATCGTCGGCGCGCTGATCATCGCCCAATGGTCGTGGACGCTGATGCGCGATACCGCGCGCATCCTCGTCGATGCGTCGGAAACCGATCGGCTGGGCGAGGTCACACGCGCGATCGAGCAACCGGGCGACGTCGACGTCACCGATCTCCACATCTGGCAGGTCGGCCCCGGCGCGCATGCCGCGATCATCGCGCTCGTCGCCAGCGAGCCGCTCGATCCCGACGCCTATCGCGCGCGGCTGACCGGCTTCAAATGGATCAGCCACGCGACGATAGAAGTCTCGCACTGCGTGACGCCGCACTGTCGCTGACGCACGCCGGACGCCGCCGCCATGTCGAAGGGAACGCGCGCCACGCAGGCGCTGGAAAAGGCCGGCGTCGCCTTCACCGTCCACAGCTATGCCTATGATCCCCATGCCGACCGTATCGGCATGCAGGCGGCCGAGGCGCTGGGCGCGCCGCCCGCGCAGGTGCTCAAGACGCTGATGACCAGGGTCGACGGCAAACCGGCCTGCGTGATCGTTCCGTCGGACTGCGAAGTCTCGATGAAGCGTCTGGCGGCCGCCGCGCGCGGCAAGTCGGCCGAGATGATGCCGCCTGCCGAGGCGGAGCGCATCGCCGGCTATGTGGTCGGCGGGATCAGCCCCTTCGGCCAGAAGAAGCGCGTGCCGACGCTGATCGAGGAAACAGCGCTGGCGCATAATCTGGTGTTCATCAACGCCGGACAGCGCGGGTTGCAGCTCCGCCTCTCCCCGCGCGACGCCGCCGAAGCGCTGGGCGCAATCGTCGCGCCGCTGGTCGCCTAGCGGCGCACCGCGCCCACAACCCTCCGATGTGCTAAAGCGCGCCCTCGCGGCGCAGCAGTTCCTCCTTGCGCTCCAGCCCATAGGCGAAGCCGCCCAGCGAGCCGTCGCCGCGCCGCGCGCGGTGGCAGGGAATGAGGATCGCGACCTGGTTGGCGCCGCAGGCGCTGCCCGCCGCACGCGCCGCGCCGGGCTTGCCCGCCCGCGCCGCCAGTTCGGCATAGCTCAGCGTCTCGCCCGGCGGGATGCGCTGCAGTTCGCGCCACACCGCTTCCTGGAAGGCGGTGCCGCGTATGTCGACGGGCAGGTCGTGCGCCCGTTCGGGCCGCGCGACCGCATCGACTGCGCCGGCGAGCAGCCCCGCCAGCCCCTCGGCATCGGCGACGATCTCGGCATGGGGGAAGCGTTCGCGCAGATCGACCTCACCTTCGTCGAAGGACAGGCGGCAAATGCCGCGTTCGGTGACGGCGAGCAGCATCCGCCCCAGCGCGGTGTCGGCGGTCGCCCAGCGGATCGTCTCGCCCTTCGCGCCGCCGCGCCACACGCCGGGGGTCATGCCCATGCGGCGGCTGGCGTCGGCGTAGAAGCGGCTGGGGCTGGAATAACCCGCCTCGTAGATCGCATCGGTCACGCTGTCGCTCTCCTTGAGGGCCCGTTCGGCGCGGCGGGCGCGCAGCCCACGCGCATAGGCGGCCGGCGTCATGCCGGTCTCGCGCTTGAACAGGCGATGAAAATGATGGGACGCGTAGCCGACGGCGGCGGCGATCTCGCCGAGCAGCGGCGGCTCTTCGGCCGCGGCGATCAGCCGCAACGCCTCATCGATCGCGGCGCGATCACGCGCCACGGCATCGGGGCGGCAGCGCAGGCAGGCGCGATAGCCTTCCGCCTCCGCCTGCGCGCCGGCATCGAAAAAGCGCACATGCTCTCGCCGTGGCCGCCGCGCCGGGCAGGACGGGCGGCAATAGATGCGGGTGGTCGAAACCGCGACGACGAACGCATTGTCATAGCTGCGGTCGCGCCGCTCGAAAGCCCGCCATGCTGTCTGGTCGTCGATGCTCATGCGCCAAGGATAAGCCGATATGGCCGCCCACGCATCCCGCGCCTTGCTTTCAAAGCGGGCGATCGAGCAACGGAGCGGAAATCGTTAAGATCGAACCTTACCGTGCCGAAACGAAACACGCGCCTGCCCCCGGCGCATTAACGCTCTTTTAACCTCTTCAAGGGGGAACCGCTCGGATAGGCAGGCTCCGCTCATTGGGGAGTTTTGTATATGCGTCGCTTCGCTTTCGCCGCGGCTCTCGCCGCCGCCGCCATCACGCCGCAGGCCGCCAGCGCCTCGGTCGTCATCACGTCGATCACTGACAATCCGGGCTATCTGACCGGCACGCTCAGCTACACGCCGACCAACCTGATCCTCGGCAATCTGGGGATCAGCCGTTTCCACCTGTCGGGCACCGAGCAGCCGGGCGGCGCAGCCGTCGATTTCTACAGCTACTGCATCGACATCTTCCACACGCTGCACACCGGCGCGTTCGATCTGGCGCCGGTTTCGACACTGATTTCGAGCACGACCCGCCAGGCCCAGCTCCTGACGCTGCTCAGCAACACCGATCCGCTGCTCGCCGCCGCCACCACGACGTCGCAGAAGCAGCTCATCTCGTCGGCCACGCAGATGGCGGTCTGGGAAATCGCCTTCGAGGGCGCGGGCAATCCGTATTCCGTCACCAGCGGCAACCTGTCGATCAGCGGCGGCAACAGTGCGGCGGCCCGCACGCTCGCCAACACCTATCTGTCGAACATCACCAGCAACCTGTGGTCGCCGGTGGCCGGCAAGCAGATCGGACTGCTCTACAGCCGCGACAATCAGAGCCAGATCTTCCTCACCGCCGGCGTGCCTGAGCCCGCCACCTGGGCGATGATGATCGGCGGCTTCGGCGTGATCGGCATGGCGGCGCGCCGCCGCCGCAAGATGACCGTCACCTACGCCTGATCCAACCCTTTCGTCCGGGGGGACAGCGCCGCGCATTCCATCACGGAATGCGCGGCGCAAATGATTCGCGGCTCATGGCGCCGGGTTCGGCGCGCTGCTTGACGCTGCGTCATGCGCGCGAGTCGCGGCAGCTTCAGCCCCGCCCCGTTGCACAGCTTGCATCCACCCGCCGCCGATGCTAGCAGCCGCGCCAACCGCGACGGGGCGTGCTTGCCGCCCCTCTTTTGACGCGGGGGGCAACATCCTTCGGGAAGGACTTAAGGCGCGTGGAGATTTCCGGCGGCATTCAGGCTAGCCTCGCAGGGCGTTACGCGACGGCGCTGTTCGATCTGGCGCGGGACGCGAACAAGATTGATGCGGTGGAAGCCAGCCTTTCGACGCTGAAGGCGGCCGCCGACGAATCGGCCGATCTGCGCGAACTGCTCACCAACCCCGTGCTGTCGCGCGCGGCGTCGGGCCACGCCATTGCGGGCGTTGCGAAGCTGCTGAAGGTCGATGCGCTGACCAGCAATTTCCTCGGCGTGCTCGCCGCGAATCGCCGCCTCGCCCAGCTTGGCCCCGTCACCCGCGCCTTCCGCGCGCTTGCCGCTGCTTATCGCGGCGAAGTGAACGCCGAAGTCACTTCGGCTCACGCTCTCGCGCCCGCCCAGGTCGAAGCGCTCAAGAAGCAGCTCAAGGCCCGCGTCGGCCGCGACGTCACCGTCGATCTTTCGGTCGATCCCGCGATCCTTGGCGGGCTGATCGTCAGGATCGGTTCGCAAATGATCGACTCGTCGATCCGCACCCGTCTGAACACCCTCGCGCACGCGATGAAAGGCTAAAGGCTCAAAATGGATATCCGCGCCGCAGAAATCTCGAAGGTCATCAAGGACCAGATCGCCAATTTCGGCACCGAGGCCCAGGTTTCGGAAACCGGCCAGGTGCTTTCGGTGGGCGACGGCATCGCGCGCATCCACGGGCTGGACAATGTCCAGGCCGGCGAGATGGTCGAGTTCGCCAACGGCATCCAGGGCATGGCGCTCAACCTTGAAGCCGACAATGTCGGCGTCGTGATTTTCGGTTCGGACGCCGAGATCAAGGAAGGCGACACCGTCAAGCGCACCGGCACCATCGTCGACGTTCCCGTCGGCAAGGGCCTGCTCGGCCGCGTCGTCGATGGCCTCGGCAATCCGATCGATGGCAAGGGCCCGATCGAATATAGCGAGCGCAAGCGCGTCGAAGTGAAGGCGCCGGGCATCATCCCGCGCAAGTCGGTGCATGAGCCGGTGCAGACCGGCCTCAAGGCGATCGACACGCTGGTCCCCATCGGCCGCGGCCAGCGCGAGCTGATCATCGGCGACCGCCAGACCGGCAAGACGGCCGTCGCGATCGACACCTTCATCAACCAGAAGGAAGCGAACAAGGGCGACGACGAGGGCAAGAAGCTCTACTGCATCTACGTCGCGGTCGGCCAGAAGCGCTCGACCGTCGCGCAGATCGTCCGCCAGCTCGAAGAAAATGGCGCGATGGAATATTCGATCGTGGTCGCCGCGACCGCGTCGGAACCCGCTCCGCTCCAATTCCTCGCGCCCTACACCGGCTGCACGATGGGCGAATATTTCCGCGACAACGGCATGCACGCCGTCATCGTCTATGACGATCTGTCGAAGCAGGCGGTGGCCTATCGCCAGATGTCGCTGCTCCTCCGCCGCCCGCCGGGCCGCGAAGCCTATCCGGGCGACGTTTTCTATCTCCACTCGCGCCTTCTCGAGCGCGCGGCGAAGATGAACGACGACAATGGCAATGGCTCGCTCACCGCGCTGCCGATCATCGAGACGCAGGCTGGCGACGTTTCGGCCTATATCCCGACCAATGTGATCTCGATCACCGACGGCCAGATCTTCCTCGAAACCAACCTCTTCTACCAGGGCATCCGCCCGGCGATTAACGTCGGCCTTTCGGTGTCGCGCGTCGGCTCGTCGGCGCAGACCAAGGCGATGAAGAAGGTGTCGGGCTCGATCAAGCTCGAGCTCGCCCAGTATCGCGAGATGGCCGCCTTCGCGCAGTTCGGTTCGGACCTCGACGCGTCGACGCAGAAGCTGCTCAACCGCGGCGCGCGCCTGACGGAGTTGCTCAAGCAGCCCCAGTTCTCGCCGCTGCCCTTCGAGGAGCAGACCATATCGATCTTCGCCGGCACCAGCGGCTATCTCGACGCGATCGCCGTGACCGACGTCGTCCGCTACGAGGATGCGATGCTCACGCACTTCCGCGCACATCACGCCGATCTGCTTGCCGAAATCCGCGACAGCCGCGATTTTGGCGACGGCGTGAAGGCGAAGGTGAAGGACGCGCTCGATGCGTTCGGCAAGAGCTTCGCCTAAGGGAACCCCGGCGGATGGCCAGCCTCAAGGAACTCAAGCTTCGGATCGCCTCGGTCAAATCGACCCAGAAGATCACCAAGGCGAAGCAGATGGTCGCAGCGGCCAAGCTGCGCAAGGCGCAGGCGGCCGCCGAGGCCGCACGCCCCTATGCGCAGCGCCTTGAGGGCGTGGTCGCGAGCCTCGCCGCCAAGGTTGGCAAGAGCGACAGCGCGCCGCGCCTGCTCGCCGGCGCCGGCAAGGCGGACACGCACCTGCTGCTCGTCGCCAATGGCGACAAGGGCCTGTCGGGCGCGTTCAACGCCAACATCGTGAAGGCGGCGGTCGCCAAGGCGCGCGAGCTGCTCGCCGAGGGCAAGACGGTCAAGTTCTACCTCGTCGGCCGCAAGGGCCGCGCGGTGATCAACCGCACCTTCCCTGGCAAGATCGTTGCGCAGTTCGACACCAGCGACGTCCGGCAGCCAGGCTTCGGCGAGGCGCAGGCGATCGCGAAGGACGTCTCCGACCGCTATTTCGCGGGCGAGTTCGACGTCGCGCATCTCTTCTTCTCCACCTTCCGTTCGGCGCTGGCGCAGATCCCGACCGAACAGCAGATCATCCCGGTGGCGATCCCCGCCGGCGCGGACGCGGGGACGGATGCTGCGGTCGAGTATGAGCCGGACGAGGAAGCGATCCTCGCCGACCTTCTGCCGCGCAACATCGCGATCCAGATCTTCAAGGCGCTGCTGGAGAACCAGGCCAGCGAACAGGGCGCTTCGATGACCGCCATGGACAATGCGACGCGTAACGCGGGCGACCTCATCAATCGCCTGACCATCGAATATAATCGCAGCCGTCAGGCCGCGATCACCACCGAACTCGTCGAGATCATCTCGGGCGCCGAAGCGCTCTAAGGACACGAAGGCAAGGAAAGCAGAATGGCAACCGCCCCGACCACCGAGAAGCCCGCGCGCAAGCCCCGCGCGACCAAGGCCGCCGCGCCCAAGGAGGCCGGTTCGACCGCGACCGTCAAGCCCGCGACGACCAACAATGTCGGCCGCATCTCGCAGGTCATCGGCGCCGTCGTCGACGTGACCTTCGAGAATCAGCTTCCCGCGATCCTTTCGGCGCTGGAAACCGACAATAACGGCGCGCGCCTCGTCCTCGAGGTCGCCCAGCATCTCGGCGAGAACACTGTTCGCACGATCGCGATGGACTCGACCGAGGGCCTGACCCGCGGCCAAAGCGTCACCGACACCGGCGACCAGATCCGCGTCCCCGTCGGCCCCGCGACCCTCGGCCGCATCCTCAACGTCGTCGGCGAGCCGATCGACGAGCGCGGCCCGGTCGCGACCGACCTCAAGGCGCCGATCCACGCCAAGGCCCCCGAGTTCATCGACCAGTCGACCGAGGCCGCGATCCTCGTCACCGGCATCAAGGTCATCGATCTGCTCGCGCCTTATGCGAAGGGCGGCAAGATCGGCCTGTTCGGCGGCGCGGGCGTCGGCAAGACCGTGCTCATCCAGGAACTCATCAACAACATCGCGAAGGGCCATGGCGGCACTTCGGTGTTCGCCGGCGTCGGCGAGCGCACCCGCGAGGGCAACGATCTCTACCATGAGTTCCTCGACGCAGGCGTCATCGCCAAGGACGCCGATGGCAACGCCATCACCGATGGCTCCAAGGTGGCGCTGGTCTATGGCCAGATGAACGAGCCGCCGGGCGCCCGCGCCCGCGTCGCGCTGTCGGGCCTCACGATCGCCGAATATTTCCGCGACGTCGAAGGCCAGGACGTGCTGTTCTTCGTCGATAACATCTTCCGCTTCACCCAGGCGGGGGCCGAGGTGTCGGCGCTGCTCGGCCGCATTCCTTCGGCCGTGGGCTATCAGCCTACCCTGTCGACCGACATGGGCGCGCTGCAGGAACGCATCACCTCGACCAACAAGGGCTCGATCACCTCGGTTCAGGCCGTGTACGTCCCTGCGGACGACTTGACCGATCCGGCGCCGGCGACCTCGTTCGCGCACCTCGATGCGACGACCGTGCTCAATCGCGCCATCTCGGAACTCGGCATCTATCCGGCGGTCGATCCGCTCGATTCGACCAGCCGCGTGCTCGAACCGCGCATCGTCGGCCAGGAGCATTACGAGACGGCGCGCGCCGTGCAGGCGACCCTGCAGAAGTACAAGTCGCTGCAGGACATCATCGCCATTCTCGGCATGGACGAGCTTTCGGAAGAAGATAAGCTGACCGTCAGCCGCGCGCGCAAGATCCAGCGCTTCCTGTCGCAGCCCTTCCACGTCGCCGAAGTGTTCACCGGCATCCCCGGCGCCTTCGTGCAGATCGAGGACACCATCAAGTCGTTCAAGGCGGTGGTGAATGGCGACTATGATCACCTCCCCGAGGCGGCCTTCTACATGGTCGGCGGCATCGAGGAAGCGATCGCCAAGGCGCAGAAGCTGGCCGCCGAAGCCTAAGGCCAATTGACCCCTCCCGTTCGCGGGAGGGGAGAGAGAGTTGAGATGCTGCACTTCGAACTCGTCACGCCTGAAAAGCTCGTCCTCTCGCAGGAGGTCTATATGGTCACGGTGCCCGGCGCCGAGGGCGATTTCGGCGTGCTTCAGGGCCATGCGCCCTTCATGTCGACCGTCCGCGACGGCGAGCTGAAAGTCTATGATAGCGCCGGCGCGCAGCCGCGCACGATCCGCGTCGAAGGCGGCTTCGCCGAAGTCGGCGCGAACGGCCTGACCGTGCTCGCGGAGCGCGCCGAGGCCTGATCTTCCGGCCTGTGGCGAATGAACGAAGGGGCGGTGCGCAGGCGCCGCCCTTTTCATTTGCGCCGATAACGCCAGCGCTGCGCCTTGCCGCCGTCGGCCATCGCTATCTCGGCAACCAGCATGTCGCCTTCGGGGCGATAGCGGATGCGCTGGGGATAGTCGTTAGCCATGTTGATGAAGGTGACGCCGTCGCCCGCCTCCGGGGCCCATATGAACATCGTCCGCCTGGCTCCGCGAGGCGCGGCGAAGAACGCCATCGGCGCGACCGCACCGTCGGACGCAGTCGCATCGAGCGCAATCTGCATCGCTTCCCAGAAGGCGAGCCTGTCGCCTTCCCCGCTCCGCGCGCCGCCCAACATGATGCCCGCGCGCGGCGCGCTCCAGCATTCCTCGGTCCAGCTCTCGCCCTCGACCTGCTCCCAGCAGCCCGCCATCCAGCCGGGTAATACGGGCCTTTCGTCGGCCGCCCCGATCAGCAGCGCCGCCGCGGCGATCATCAGGATATTACGCATTTCAGCCCCCTATTGTGGTCGCGTTTCGCACCGCCCTTCGCGCCCCGCCCCCGCCGATTAGCCATTTATCAAAGTTTCCGACCTATTCACTCACCCGAATGGGTTCCGGCCCATGCGTAAGATTTTGAGGGGTAGGGAATGAGCGCATTCGGCAAACGCGGCGGAATCGGCACGGCCGGCGCCCGGCCTTCCTTCGGCGTTGCGCGCCCGATGCGCGGCGGCGCGGCCCCGGCCCCTTCCGAGCCCGAGGGTGGTTCGCAATTCCCGCCGATTCAATCGCTCGATGCCTCTCAGGATGTGCCCGCGCCCCAGATGGATGCGATGGCCCGCCTCGCCAGCCGCCAGGATGCGTCGGCGGAAGCGATCCCGGCCAAGGCGGAGGGTTTCGAGGCCTCGGTCCACCGCATCAAGGAACAGGTGCTTCCCCGCCTGCTCGAACGCGTCGATCCCGAAGCCGCCGCCTCGCTCAGCAAGGAAGAGCTGGCCGAGGAGTTTCATCCGATCATCGGCGAAGTCCTCGCCGAGTTGAAGCTGACGCTCAACCGCCGCGAGCAGTTCGCGCTCGAAAAGGTTCTGGTCGACGAGCTTCTGGGCCTGGGGCCGCTCGAAGAGCTGCTCTCCGATCCGGCGATCAGCGACATCATGGTCAACGGACCCGAGCAGACCTACATCGAACGCAAGGGCAAGCTGGAGCTGGCGAACATCCAGTTCCGCGACGAAGAGCATCTGCTCCAGGTCGCCCAGCGCATCGTCAATCAGGTCGGTCGCCGCGTCGACCAGACCACGCCGCTCGCCGACGCCCGCCTGAAGGACGGCAGCCGCGTCAACGTCATCATTCCGCCGCTGTCGCTGCGCGGCACCGCGATCTCGATCCGCAAGTTCTCGGCCAAGCCGATCACGCTCGACATGATGGCGGGCGGCGGATCAATGTCGACCAAGATGGCCACCGCGCTGAAAGTCGCCGGCGCCTGCCGCTTCAACATCGTCATCTCGGGCGGCACCGGTTCGGGCAAGACGACCATGCTCAACGCGCTGTCGAAGATGATCGACCCCGGCGAGCGCGTGCTGACGATCGAGGACGCGGCCGAACTCCGGCTACAGCAGCCGCACTGGCTGCCGCTCGAAACCCGCCCGGCCAACCTTGAGGGCCAGGGCGCGATCACCATCCGCGATCTCGTCATCAACGCGCTGCGTATGCGCCCGGATCGCATCATCCTGGGCGAAATCCGCGGATCGGAATGTTTCGACCTGCTCGCCGCGATGAATACGGGCCACGACGGCTCGATGGCCACGCTCCACTCCAACAGCCCGCGCGAAGCGCTGGCGCGTATGGAAAACATGGTCATGATGTCCGACATCAAGGTGCCGAAGGAAGCCATTTCGCGCCAGATCGCCGACTCGGTCGATTTAATCGTGCAGGTGAAGCGCCTTCGCGATGGTTCGCGCCGCGTGACCAACATCACCGAAGTGATCGGCATGGAAGGCCCGGTGATCGTCACGCAGGAACTCTTCAAGTTCGAGTATCTGGACGAAAGCGCCGACGGCAAGATCATCGGCGAATATCGTTCGATGGG
Organism: Sphingomonas sanxanigenens; assembly: GCA_003240855.1. Classification (GTDB taxonomy): domain Bacteria; phylum Pseudomonadota; class Alphaproteobacteria; order Sphingomonadales; family Sphingomonadaceae; genus Sphingomonas_L; species Sphingomonas_L sanxanigenens_A. The sequence goes on along the minus strand of QFNN01000052.1, from coordinate 2,071 downwards.
CCTGCGCCCCTACACGCTTGAAAAGGCCAAGCAGTACGGGTTCGATCAGGCCTATCTGGAAGCCTGCCTCTAATCACACCTCGGGGTGGGGCCGCGACGCCCCGCCTGCGCTGGCGGCGCCCTCAGGCCCGCACGGGGACCGCCGACGGCCGCCATCCGTCGGCGTAAAAGTCCGCCGCCGGCTCGGGAAAGCCGACGGCGCAGTTGATCGGGACAAGAAAGATCTCAGGTCAGGCGAGCACTGATCCCACGGAGCGGCGGCGGCGACGGATCATCGTGCCGACCAGCGCGAAACCGCCGATCATCATCGCCCAGGTCGCAGGCTCCGGCACGGCGTTGAGGCGCATGCCGACATCGGTCGATCCGCTCGTCGCCCTGCCGCCATTGCCATAGCCGAAGGGATTGAGGCGCGATGCGTTGAGCACCAGCCCGTAGAAGCCCCCGCCGCCAAGGCCGAGGTTGAAATCGCCGCCGCGATCGGTGGTGAAGGAAATCCCGCCGAAATCGACATAGGGCTGGGCGTTGCGATAAAGAAGATTGCTTGCGCCCGCATAGGATGACAGCGCGGTGATCGTGAACGGCCCCGCCCCGATCTCACTGTCGTAAATCGCGCCAGTCATGCGCGTGACGGTCGACACGTTATTATTGTCTGCAGTGTAGATAAATCCACTACCGGACACAATTGTTCCTGTGAATGAGAACATAAATGTCGCCGCGTTCGCCGGAACAACTGCAAGAGCAGCCAAAGCAACGCCGGAGAAAAGTTTTAACATTTCAACGCTACCCCTCTACAAACGACTCCACTTTATCCGATGTCGTCGTGAGATCGATTAGCCACCTGAACGGTTATCGACTCTTTAAAACTAACATTATCTTACAATTACATATCCGAAAGGATGAATGACGACTCGCCTTCGCCGGGAGGCGACAGTTTCGGAACGGCGGGCTATCAAACCGATCAGTCAACCGACTGGAGGATGTATGAAGCACACCATAGCGATCGTCGCTGCGCTCGCCGCAGCCGGCGCCCCGGCAACGACCGCCCTGATCGCGCAAGGCCATGCCGGGCATGACATGAGCGTCCATGCCGCGCTCGCGGGGGCGATCGCCGATCCCGGCCGCAGCGAAGCGAGCCGTGCGCGCGACGCCTATCGCCACCCGATGGAAACGCTCGGCTTCTTCGGGGTGAAGCCCGGCGATCGCGTGGTCGAGTTACTGCCGGGCGGCGGCTGGTACACCGAGATACTGGCGCCCTACCTCGCAGCGCGGGGCAAGCTGTACGACGCCATGCCTGCGGGAGCCGGACAGGATCGTTTCAGGGCGAAAGTGGCGGCAACGCCGTCCTGGGCCAAAGTCGCGGTTGTCGATCTGCCTGCGCCGGCCGCTCAGGTGCCAGACGGCAGCGTCGATGTCGTGCTGACCTTCCGCAATATTCACAACCTCACCATCCCGGGCAAGGGTGAGGACGCGCGCGTCCTGGCCAGCGCCTTCCGCATGCTCAAGCCCGGCGGCACGCTGGGCGTGGTCGAGCATCGGTTGCCCGAATCCATGGATACGGCGCTGGAAGCGAGGAGCGGCTATCTCAAGGTGTCGACCGTGCGACGCATCGTCGAGGCGGCGGGCTTTGAATATGTCGGCGCGTCGGAGGTGAACGCCAACCCGAAGGACACGCACGACTATCCCAAGGGCGTATGGACCCTGCCCCCCACCTACACGGAAGGCGACAAGGACCGCGCCAGATATACGGCGATCGGCGAAAGCGACCGCATGACGCTCAAGTTCCGCAAACCGCTGAAATAAGCAGCGCCTCCGATCGGCATCCCGGCCTTGAGCCGGGGTGCCGATCGGGGAACGGCCCGGCTGTCCTACATCAGGCCTGCGATGCTATGCTTGCATCCGGCCGCAGCGTCGCGCTCTTTGACATCGCCCGAACACCGAAGTTGAGAGAAGCGCTCCAGCCTCTCAACTTTGTCAACTTCCAGAGAGCAGAATCGCGCTTTTCCGCCATTCCCTACAGCAAGCATCGTCACGCTGCCTCACCGTGATTGCGAGCGCAGCGAAGCAATCCAGA
>QFNN01000051.1 GCA_003240855.1 Sphingomonas sanxanigenens | reverse complement strand
GTGCCCAGAAGAGGACTCGAACCTCCACGACCTTGCGATCGCCAGCACCTGAAGCTGGTGCGTCTACCAATTCCGCCATCTGGGCACGGGGTAGGAGCGGGCGCTTAGCGGCACCTGCTTGGCCTTGTCAACAAAGGTCAGCATGGGGCAATGGGCTTTCCGGCGCGAAGGCCGGTTGCGAAGGAGATTTTCGGGCGATGAAGGACGGTCTGGTCACGCTGTTCGGCGGCGGTGGGTTTCTGGGGCGTTATGTGGCGCAGGCGCTGCTGAGCGCCGGCGCGCGTGTGCGAATCGCCCAGCGCGATCCGCGCGCCGCCTGGTTTCTGAAGCCGCTGGGCGGGCTGGGGCAGACGCAGTTCGTCGCCGCGGACGTCACGCGCCCCGACAGCGTGGCGCGCGCGCTCGCCGGGTCGGACGCGGTCGTGAACCTCGTCGGCATCCTCAAGGGCAAGTTCGACGCCATCCATGTCCAGGGCGCGGAAAATGTCGCGAAGGCGGCGGCCGCCGCCGGCGTCGAGTCGCTCGTCCATCTGTCCGCGATCGGCGCTTCGCCCGAATCGCCTTCCGCTTATGGCCGCTCGAAAGGCGAGGGTGAGGCGCGCGTCCGCTCCGCATTCCCGCAGGCGACGATCCTGCGCCCGTCGGTCGTATTCGGCCCCGAGGACCAGTTCGTAAACCGCTTTGCCGGGCTGATCCGCGATCTGCCGGTGGTGCCGCTGATCGGCGGTCAGTCGAAGGTCCAGCCGGTGTTTGCCGGCGATGTCAGCCGGGCGGTCGCCGCAGCGCTCGCCGATCCCGAAAACCATGCCGGCCGCATTTACGAGCTGGCCGGCCCCGAAGTGTTCGACCTTGCCGAACTCAATCGGCGCATCGCGGGCTGGGTGGATCACAAGCGCAGCTTCGCGGCGGTGCCCGATTCGCTGGCCGGTCTCCTCGCCGGCCTCACCGGCTGGCTGCCCGGCGCGCCGATCACCGCCGATCAGTGGCGGATGATCCAGCAGGGCTCGGTCGCTCAGGCGGGAACGGCAGGGCTGGAGGCGCTCGGCATCGCACCGACCCCGCTGGGCGCGGTCGCGCCCAACTGGCTGGTGCAATATCGCCGCCACGGCCGTTTCGCCGCGCATACGGCCTGATCGCGGGCGTCCGCCCTTCCCTCCCCATCCAGACGGCGCGGCGCCCCGCCGCCGCGCCGATGAAGGCAGAGCGCGATGTTCTCTCCGCTGCTGATCGTGATCCTCCTCGGCATCGTCGAAGGATTGACCGAGTTTCTCCCCGTCTCCTCGACCGGGCATCTGATCCTCGCCGGCGAACTGCTCGGCTTCAAATCGGAAGCGTCGGCGACGTTCGATGTCGTCATCCAGCTCGGCGCGATCCTCGCGGTCATCGTGCTATACTGGCGGCGTTTCTGGACGGTTGCGGCCGGGCTGCTGCGCGCCGACAGCAGCGCGATCGCGTTCACGCGCAACGTGCTGCTGGGCTTCCTGCCCTCCGCCGTGGTCGGTCTCGCCATTTACAAGCTGGTGAAGGCGATGATCGAAACGCCGATCATCGTCGCGGTGGCGCTGATCGTCGGCGGCGTCGCGATCCTGCTGATCGAACGGATCGAGGGCGAACGCCCCCCGATCAGCGTCGAGACGATGGGCTGGAAAACCGCGCTCGGCATCGGTCTCGTCCAGTGCCTGTCGATGATCCCGGGGGTGAGCCGCTCGGGCGCGACGATCATGGGCGCGCTGGGTCTTGGCGTCGATCGCAAGACGGCGGCGGAGTTCAGCTTCTTTCTCGCCGTGCCGACGATGATCGCGGCCTCGGGCTATGAGCTCTATAAATCGGGCGCGCATCTGGGCGGCGAGGATATGAAGGCGATCTCGCTCGGCTTCGTCATTTCCTTCATCGTCGCGCTCGTCGTGATCCGCTGGTTCATCGGCATCGTCCAGCGGCGCGGTTTCGCGCCTTTCGCCTGGTACCGAATCGTCGTCGGCGGCATCGCGCTGATTTGGCTCCTCGCGAGATAAGGCCGATACGGCCATATATACTGTAAGGAAATTACAAGGCGCCGGCATTCGCTCCAAAATCTCACGTCCACTAAGTCAGTAATACTGACCAATATTGCGGAATCCGCGTGACTGTGCGGCTTTTCAGTCTATGGGTCCATGCCTGAAAGGATCAGGCATGGCCGACAACCCGATGCTGAAGTTCGTCGTCACCGCCCAGGATTATCCGGGCAAGCGCAGCGCCGCCGAGCGCGCGGCGGACTTTCGCGAGATCGCCGACCGTTATGCCGCCCCCGAGGCGGAAGGGCAGGCTGCGCGCTGTTCGCAATGCGGCGTGCCTTATTGCTCGGTCCATTGCCCGCTCCACAATCATATTCCGGACTGGCTGCGCCTGACCGCCGAAGGGCGGCTGCGCGAGGCCTATGAGCTGTCCAACGCCACGTCGACCATGCCCGAGATTTGCGGCCGCATCTGCCCCCAGGACCGGCTGTGCGAAGGCAATTGCGTGATTGAGTTTTCGGGCCATGGCGCGGTCACGATCGGCTCGGTCGAGAAGTTCATCACCGATACCGCCTGGGCCGAAGGCTGGGTGGAGCCGCTGCGCGCGCGCGGCGATCGCGGCCAGTCGGTCGGGATCATCGGCGCGGGACCGGCGGGCCTGACCGCCGCCGAATATCTGCGCGTCGAAGGCTATGACGTCCATGTCTATGATCGCCACGATCGCGCCGGCGGGCTGCTGACTTACGGCATCCCCGGCTTCAAGCTGGAAAAGCAGGTGGTGATGCGCCGCGTCGACCGGCTGGCCGAAGGCGGCGTCGTCTTTCACACCGGCTTCAACGTCGGCGACGACGCCAGCCTCGATGATCTGCGCCAGCGCCACGATGCGCTGCTGATCGCGACCGGAGTCTACAAGGCGCGGGCGATCAAGGCGCCGGGCGTCGGCAGCGCGGGCGTCGTCAAGGCGCTTGATTATCTCATCGCGTCCAACCGCAAGAGCTTCGGCGACGCCGTTCCCGCCTTCGAGGATGGATCGCTCAACGCCGCAGGCAAGCATGTCGTCGTCGTCGGCGGCGGCGACACCGCGATGGACTGTGTGCGCACCGCGATCCGCCAGGGCGCGAAATCGGTGAAGTGCCTCTACCGCCGCGATCGCGCCAACATGCCCGGTTCGCAGCGCGAGGTGGCCAATGCCGAGGAAGAAGGCGTCGAGTTCGTCTGGCTTTCCGCGCCGGAGGCGTTCGAGGCCGCCGACAAGCAGGTCAGCGGCGTGCGCGCGACCAAGATGCGTCTCGGCGCGCCCGACGCCAGCGGCCGCCGCGCGCCCGAACCCGATCCAGGCAGCGCCTTCCGCCTTGACGCCGATCTGGTGATCACCGCGCTCGGCTTCGATGCGGAGGATCTGCCGGCGCTGTTCGGCGCGGCCGAGCTTGGCGTCACGCGCTGGGGCACCGTCCGCATCGATCACAAGAGCATGATGACCAGCCTCGACGGCGTTTTCGCCGCCGGCGACATCGTGCGCGGCGCCAGCCTCGTCGTCTGGGCGATCCGCGACGGCCGCGACGTCGCGGCGCACATGCACCGCTATCTGAAAGCCAGGGCGCTCGCGCCGTCAGCACGTGAAAGGGTCGTCGCGTGAAGCCGCTTTTCATCCTCCTCGCCGCCATCGTCTCGGCGCCCGCACTGGCGCAGGCGCCGGCCGCCTCTCCCGCTGCGGCGACGCTGCAGACTTCGGTCGATCCGCAACGCCTTGCCGCCGCGCGCGTCGTCGTCGACGCAATCTGGCCGATCGGCACCTATGCGCGGATCATGCAGCGCTCGACGGGCGCGATGATGAACATGATGGCGGGCAACGCCTTCGGCCTCCCGCTCGACGAGGCGCGCAAGAAGGATCCCTATTTCGACGAACGGCTGAAACTCACCATGGACACGCTGATGGGCGAGATGGCGAAGATCGTGTCGCGCTTCGAGCCCAACATTCGCGAAGGCGTCGCCGAGGCCTATGCCGCGAAGTTCAACGTCGATCAGCTCGACGAGCTCGGCCGCTTCTTCGCAACGCCGACCGGCAAGGCCTATGCCAATGAATCGATGATGCTGATGACCGATCCGGCGATCATGAAGCGGATGCAGGCCTTCATTCCCGAGATGATGAAGGACATGCCGGCGATCATGGAGAAAGTGAAGGCGGCGACCGCCCACCTCCCGCCGCCCCCGCCCCGGACGACGACCAAGCCCGCGAAGGAAGGAGCGGAGCAATGATGGACCAGCGCGAACGCCTTGCCCGCGAGGGCATGTACCGGCCCGAATTTGAAAGCGACGCCTGCGGCGTCGGCCTCGTCGCCGCGACCGACGGCCGCCCCAGCCGCCGCGTCGTCGCCTCGGCGATCGATGCGCTCAAGGCGGTTTGGCATCGCGGCGCGGTCGATGCAGACGGCAAGACGGGCGACGGGGCCGGCATCCACGTCGACCTGCCCGTGCGCTTCTTCGACGACGCGATCGTCGATTCGGGTCACAGGCCGCTGCCCAATCGCCTCGCCGTCGGCATGATCTTCCTGCCGCGCACCGATCTGGGCGCGCAGGAAACCTGCCGGACGATCGTCGAGTCCGAGATCATCGAGGCGGGCTACACCATCTATGGCTGGCGGCAGGTGCCCGTCGACGTGTCGGTCATCGGCCCCAAGGCGCAGGCGACGCGGCCGGAGATCGAACAGATCATGATCGCCGGCCCCCTGCCCGTCGATCAGGACGCCGGCGATTTTGAAAAGGACCTCTATCTGATCCGCCGCCGGATCGAGAAGAAGGTGATCGCGGCGCAGATCAGCGGTTTCTACATCTGCTCGCTGTCGTGCCGCTCGATCATCTACAAGGGGCTGTTCCTCGCTGAATCGCTGTCGGTTTTCTATCCCGATCTGGTCGACGAGCGCTTCGAGAGCCGCGTCGCCATCTTCCACCAGCGTTATTCGACCAACACCTTCCCGCAATGGTGGCTGGCCCAGCCATTCCGCACGCTGGCGCATAATGGCGAGATCAACACGATCCGCGGCAACAAGAACTGGATGAAGAGCCACGAGATCAAGATGGCCTCGATCGCCTTCGGCGAGCATAGCGAGGACATCAAGCCGGTGATCCCGGCCGGCGCTTCGGACACCGCCGCGCTCGACGCCGCGTTCGAGGCGATCTGCCGCGCCGGACGCGACGCGCCGACCGCCAAGCTGATGCTCGTTCCCGAAGCCTGGCAGAACGGCAAGGACATGCCCGAATCGCATGCCGCCATGTATGCCTATCTCGCCTCGGTGATGGAGCCGTGGGACGGGCCGGCGGCGCTGGCGATGACTGACGGCCGCTGGGCGGTCGCGGGCATGGACCGCAACGCGCTCCGCCCGCTGCGCTATACCGAGACTGCGGACAATCTGCTGATCGTCGGGTCGGAAACGGGCATGGTCGTCGTCCCCGAAAGCACCGTCGTCGCCAAGGGGCGGCTGGGGCCGGGGCAGATGATCGCCGTCGATCTCGACGAGGGCCGCCTCTACCACGATCTTGAGATCAAGGATCGCATCGCCGGCGAACAGCCCTATGCCGAGATGGGCGGCGGCTTCCTCTCGCTCGACGATCTTCCCGCGCACCCTGGCAAGGTCAGCGGCCGATACGAACGCGCCGATCTGATGCGCCGCCAGGTCGCAGCGGGCCAGACGCTGGAGGATATGGAGCTGATCCTCTCGCCGATGGTCGCCGATTCCAAGGAAGCGATCGGATCAATGGGCGATGACACGCCCCTCGCCGTCATCTCGGAAAAGCCGCGCCTCATCAGCCAGTTCTTCCGCCAGAACTTTTCGCAGGTCACCAACCCGCCGATCGATTCGCTGCGCGAAGCCAATGTGATGAGCCTCAAGACGCGCTTCGGCAATCTCGCCAACATCCTCGATACCGAGGGTCAGCGCTCGGACGTGCTGGTGCTTGAATCGCCGGTGCTCAGCTCGGCCGAATGGGATCGGCTGCGCGCTCATTTCGCCGGCCAGTCGGCGGTCATCGACTGCACTTTCCCGCGCCGGCAGGGATCGGACGCGCTGCGCCAGGCGATCGCGCAGGTCCGCGCAGAAGCCGAAAAGGCCGTGCGCGAGGGACGGACCGAATTGTTCCTGACCGACGAGGCCGTGGGCGAGGATCGCGTCGCCATCCAGATGGTGCTCGCCGCCGCCGCCGTCCACACGCATCTCGTGCGCCGGGGTCTGCGCAGCTACGCCTCGATCAACGTCCGCTCGGCCGAATGCCTCGACACTCATTATTTCGCGGTGCTGATCGGCGTGGGCGCGACCACCGCCAACGCCTATCTGGCCGAAGCGGCAATCGCCGACCGGCAGGCGCGCGGATTGTTCGGCGAGATGAACCTCGACGATTGCCTGAAGCGCTACCGCAAGGCGGTCGACGACGGGCTGCTCAAGATCATGTCGAAGATGGGGATCGCGGTGATCTCCTCCTACCGCGGCGGCTATAATTTCGAGGCGGTGGGCCTCAGCCGCGCGCTGGTGAACGATCTCTTCCCCGGCATGCCCGCGAAGATTTCGGGCGAGGGCTATGCCTCGCTCACCGTCAACGCGGTGGACAGGCACGAAGCGGCCTTCGATCCGGCGGTGGCGACGCTGCCGATCGGCGGCTTCTATCGCCAGCGCCACGGCGGCGAGCCGCACGCCTATTCGGCGCAGCTCATGCACCTGTTGCAGACTGCGGTCGCGACCGACAGCTATTCCACCTACCTGCAGTTCGCGCGCGGCGTTCGCGATCTGCCGCCCATCTATCTGCGCGATCTGCTCGAGTTCAATTACGCCAAGCAGCCGCTGCCGATCGATCAGGTCGAGGCGATCACCGAGATTCGCAAGCGCTTCGTCACCCCCGGCATGTCGCTCGGCGCGCTCAGCCCCGAGGCGCACGAGACGCTGGCGATCGCGATGAACCGCATCGGCGCCAAGGCGGTGTCGGGCGAAGGCGGCGAAGCAAGGGAACGCTACACCCCCTATCAGAATGGCGACAACGCCAATTCGGTCATCAAGCAGATCGCGTCGGGCCGCTTCGGCGTCACCGCCGAATATCTGGGCGCCGCCGAAGAGCTTGAGATCAAGGTCGCGCAAGGCGCCAAGCCCGGCGAGGGCGGCCAGTTGCCCGGCTTCAAGGTCACCGAGTTCATCGCCAAGCTGCGCCATGCGACGCCGGGCGTGACGCTCATCTCGCCGCCGCCACACCACGACATCTATTCGATCGAGGATCTGGCGCAGCTCATCTACGATCTGAAGCAGATCAATCCGCGCGCGCGCGTCTGCGTGAAGCTGGTCAGCTCGGCGGGCATCGGCACCGTCGCGGCGGGCGTCGCCAAGGCGCATGCCGACGTGATCCTCGTCTCGGGGCATGTCGGCGGCACCGGCGCTTCGCCGCAGACGAGCATCAAATATGCCGGCACCCCCTGGGAAATGGGGCTGACCGAGGCCAATCAGGTGCTGACGCTCAACGGGCTTCGCCACCGCGTGAAGCTGCGCACCGACGGCGGCCTCAAGACCGGGCGCGACATCGTCATCGCGGCGATCCTCGGCGCCGAGGAGTTTGGCATCGGCACGCTCAGCCTTGTCGCCATGGGCTGCATCATGGTGCGCCAGTGCCACAGCAACACCTGCCCCGTCGGCGTCTGCGTGCAGGATGAGAAGCTGCGCGCCAAGTTCACCGGCACGCCCGAAAAGGTCATCAACCTGATGACCTTCATCGCAGAGGAAGTGCGCGAGATCCTTGCGCGTCTCGGCTTCCGCTCGCTGGACGAGATTGTCGGCCATACCGAGCTGCTGCGCCAGGTCAGCCGCGGCGCGGAGCATCTCGACGATCTCGATCTCAACCCGATCCTCGCCAAGGTCGACGCGCCGGAGGAAATGCGCCGCTTCAACATCGCGACCTTCCGCAACGAAGTGCCCGACAGCCTCGATGCGCAGATGCTCTCCGACGCGAAGGCGGTGTTCGAGCGCGGCGAGAAGATGCAGCTCACCTACAATGTGCGGAACACGCACCGCGCGGTGGGCACGCGTTTCTCGGCGGAAGTGACGCGGCGCTTCGGCATGTCGACGCTCGCCGACAATCACGTCCTCGTCCGCCTGCGCGGCTCGGCGGGCCAGTCGCTCGGCGCCTTCATGGCGAAGGGCATCACGCTCGAAGTGTTCGGCGACGCCAACGACTATGTCGGCAAGGGGCTTTCGGGCGGGATCATCGCGGTGCGCCCGATGGTCAGTTCGCCGCTCGACAGCCACCGCAACACGATCGTCGGCAACACCGTCCTTTACGGCGCGACATCGGGCAAGCTCTTCGCCGCCGGCCAGGCGGGCGAGCGTTTCGCGGTGCGCAACTCTGGCGCGACCGTGGTGGTCGAGGGCTGCGGCGCGAACGGCTGCGAATATATGACCGGGGGCATTGCGGTGATCCTCGGCCAGGTCGGGCAGAACTTCGGTGCGGGCATGACCGGCGGCATGGCCTTCATTCTCGACGAGACCGGCGATTTCGAGCGCCGCGCCAATCCCGACAGCATCGTCTGGCAGCGCTTCGGCTCGGCCTGGTGGGAAGCGCGCGCCAAGGCGCTGATCGCCGAGCATGTCGTCGCAACCGACAGCAAATGGGCGAACAGCATCCTCGACGACTGGGATCGCTGGCGCGACCGTTTCTGGCAGGTCTGCCCCAAGGAAATGATCCACCGGCTCGATCAGCCGCTGAACGACGCAGCCGAAGCCGTGGCGGCGGAGTGACGGCGCGGACAGCGGACCACGTCCCGGTCATTGCGAGCACAGCGAAGCAATCCAGTTCGATGCCAAAGGCCGCGCTGGATTGCTTCGTCGGCTCCGCCTCCTCGCAATGACGGGAAGCGCCTGTCCGGTTGGCCAGTGGTCTTTGACCTGCTAGGCGAACGCCATGTGGCAACTCTATCAGTTCCCCCTCTGCCCCTTCTCGCGCAAGGTCCGTCTCCTCCTGGGGGAGAAGGGCGTCGGCTATGAGCTGGTGCGCGAATCGCCGTGGGAGCGGCGCGACGAGTTTCTCGATCTGAACCCCGCCGGGCGCACTCCGGTGATGGTGGAGGCCGAGAAGGGCACGGTGCTGATCGACAGCGTCGCCATCTGCGAATATTTCGAGGAAACGGTGAACAAGGCGCCGATGATCAACGGCACCGCGATCAACCGCGCCGAGATTCGTCGCCTGACCGCCTGGTTCGACGAGCAATTCTACGCCGACGTGGTCGAGCCGCTGATGCACGAGCGGATGAAGAAGCGCCTCGTCGATCGCGCCAGCCCCGACGCCAATGTGCTGCGCCACGCGATGAAGCTGGCGGTCAACCATCTCGACTATACCGATTATCTGATCGATCATCGCAACTGGCTGGGCGGCGCGACGCTCAGCCTCGCCGATCTCGCCGCCGCCGCGCATATCTCGGTCGCCGACTATCTGGGCGGGATCGACTGGCGCGGGCACGAGCAGACCAAGCGCTGGTATTCGGGGCTCAAGTCGCGCCCCAGCTTTCGCCCGCTGCTTTCCGAGCGGATGGAAGTGATCAGCCCGCCCGCCCATTATGACAAGCCGGATTTCTGATCGCCACAGCATCTTTCCCGCGCGCCGACAGGCTGCTACTGTATTATCAGTATAGGACAGTTCACCCGATCCGATGCGCGACGACGAGCCCGATCTTCTGAATCCCGATCCGGGCGCGCCGTCGCCCGCCGGCGCGACGCCTTATGACGATGCGCCCGCCGCGCCGCCGCCCTCGCGCGTCCGCATCTGGTGGCGGCGGATCAAATGGGCGTCGCTGATCCTCGGCGGCCTGTTCGCGCTGCTCGTCGGCTGGCTGCTGGTGACCGCGCCCCTGTCGCGCTCGCTGAAGCCTATCGCGCCGCCCAGCGTGGTGCTGCTCGCGGCGGACGGCACGCCGATCTCGCGGCGCGGGGCGATCATCGCCAAACCCGTCGAGGTCGCGAAGCTCCCCAAATATGTCCCCGGCGCCTTCACTTCGATCGAGGATCGCCGCTTCTACAGCCATTGGGGCGTCGACCCGATCGGCATCGCCCGCGCCACCTGGCATAATATGCGCGCCGGCGGCCTGCGCGAGGGCGGCAGCACAATCACCCAGCAGCTCGCCAAGGTCGCCTTCACCAATGCCGATCGCACCGCCGGGCGAAAGCTGCGCGAGGCGCTGATCGCCTTCTGGCTCGAAGCGCGGCTGAGCAAGGACGAGATCCTGCAGCGCTATCTGTCGAACGTCTATTTCGGCGACAATGTTTACGGCCTGCGCGCCGCGTCGCAGCATTATTTCAACCGCGAGCCCGAGCGGCTGACCGTCGCGCAGGCGGCGATGCTCGCCGGGCTGGTCAAGGCGCCGTCGCGCCTCGCCCCGACTTCCAACCTCAAGGGCGCGCAGGCGCGGCAGAAGCTGGTCGTCGCCGCCATGCTCGATGCGGGGGTCATCACCGCGTCGCAGGCGCGCGCCGCCGGCCCCGCCACGCTCAACGTCCGGCCCGTCGCCGACGTGCCGAGCGGCACCTATTTCGCCGATTGGGTGCTGCCCGATGCGCGCGACCGCGCGGGCGACGTCTATGCCGAACAGAAGATCCAGACCACGCTCGAAGTGCCGCTGCAGCGCGCCGCCGAACGCGCGGTGCGGCGCTCGGGCCTCGGCCGTGCGCAGGTGGCGATGGTCGTCATGCGCCCCGACGGCCGCGTCGTCGCGATGGTCGGCGGCAAGAGCTATGCCGCCAGCCCCTTCAACCGCGCGACGCAGGCCCGCCGCCAGCCCGGATCGACTTTCAAGCTGTTCGTCTATCTCGCGGCGCTCCGCGCGGGCATGACCCCGGATTCGACGGTCGACGACGATCCGGTGACGATCGAGGGCTGGTCGCCCAAGAACAGCGACGGCCGCTATTTGGGCAGGATCACGCTGCGCCAGGCCTTTGCACGGTCGAGCAACGTCGCCGCCGCGCGGCTGATCCAGCAGGTCGGCGTCAAGCAAGTCGTCCGCGCCGCGCGCGATCTCGGCATCACCACGCCGATCGGCGACGATGCGACGATCGCGCTCGGCACGTCGGGTGTGACGCTGCTCGAACTCACATCGGCCTATGCCGCGGTCGCCGACGGCGCCTATCCGGTCAAGCCGCACGGCCTGCCCGAAAAGGAACGCGGCTGGTACGATTCGATCTTCAACCGCCAGAGCCATTTCGACGATGGCACGCACAAGAAGCTGCTCGATCTCCTCTCCGCCTCGGTCAACAGCGGGACGAGCCATTCGGCGCGCCTCAACGTCCAGGCCTTCGGCAAGACCGGGACGACGCAGGACGGGCGCGACGCGATCTTCATCGGCTTCGCGGGCGGACTCATCACCGGCGTCTGGGTCGGCAATGACGACAACAGTCCGCTGCCCGGCCTCCACGGCGGCGGCCTGCCCGCGCTGATCTGGCGCGATTTCATGACCAGCGCCGTCGCCGGCGCCGCGATCCCCGCCGCGCCCGAGGAGGATGACGAAGCCGACAATGTCAGCGACGAGGATATGGACCTCGCCAACGCCGCGAGCTTCAGCATCGATACCGATCTCGGCTCGGTCCAGCTTAACGTCAGCCTCGGCCCCGACGGCCTCAACCTCTCGGCCCGCCCCGGCGAACGCCGCGGCCCGCCGCCGATGCCGCCGGAACAGCGCGCACCGCCTCCCGAGGATGAGGAACCGGACGGCGGCCCCCGCGATTAGGCGGTCATGCATATGCGGCAACGACCCGAGATTGGGCAGGAAGGAAGCGCTACCAACGATCCCTGAGATCATCTCGCAGATATTTGGTGCGCTCACGGTTCATGTCAGCGGCGCAAGCGATGACTGCCGCGCTATAACCTGTGCTTCCCGGGTTGCCCCCTGCCTCCCATAAACAGTGTTCATCCCTGTAAGCGAGCCACGCGCGTTGAGCCTTGTCCAACTGATTGCGACGTTCGCGAGGAATATGCGCGCGAAGATTGGCCAACGCGTCGGCTAGCGCTTGCTGTGATCCCGAGAGATCAGATGTGCAGGTCGCCATTTCGACGGATGAGGCGATGCCCGGCCGGAGACGGAGGCAGTCATCTTCATCGCGCTCTTCGCCCCAAGCAGCGGAGCCGGATAGCGCAATGACCAACACAAGCAGAATGATGAACTGATGCCTCATTCGGCAACTATGGTCATGACCGACAACGGCCGCAACCGGGCCGAAAACCGGAAGTCTACCTTGCAGACATCCTTCCAAAAACCGGCGCCCCGCCGCATGAGCGGGGCGCCGATACTCACGCTACGACATAAGCCCCACGGGATTTCTTCCGCCGCGCCGCGCCGCCGATCAGCGCGAAGCCGAAGATCAGCATCGCCCAGGTCGCCGGCTCGGGCACCGCATTGGGATCGCCCGGCGGGGTTGCGAAGGCCGAGAAGAGCGTTCCCGATGCCGAGGTGAAGCTGAGGCCGTCGGGCAGCGCCGCAAACCTGAACAGCCCGCTATTGCCGAAATCGCAGGTGATCTGGCGCTGGCGGCAGCCGAGGTCGAGGAACAGCGAGAAGCCGAGCTGCGACACGCCGACGGGGATGATGATGTCGGTGCTGAACGCGCCGCTGGTGAAGCCCGTCACCGCATCATAGTCGCCGGTGAAGCTGTAGTCCGCGGCGTTCATGAAGGTCGACAGCCCGACCGTCCCGGCCGCGCCATAAGTGCCCCCGCCCGCATCGATCAGCGCCTGCGCTCCGCTTGCATAGCCGTTGGTCCCGCCGACCAGGTTGTTGCCCGAACCGGCGAACTTCAGCGTATGGTCAGGGGTGGTCAGCGCCATGTAGATCGAGGCGTAGGCGCCGCCCTGATTGGCGACCACGCCGCTGAACACGCCGTCGAACGTATAGCCGATGCTCAGCGTCAGCGCGCCGCCGCTGCTGTTGTTGAAGGTCACGACATCGCTGATCTGCGAAGTCGCGAAGCTTTGCCCCCAATTGGCGTCCGGGTTGGTCGCATAGGCGTGGACCGATCCCGTCGACAGATTGGCGTTGGCATAGGCGTAGGATAGCGAGTTCGACGTCGCGCTTGCGGTGTTGGTCCAGCCATTGTCGGCCCAGCCGGTGTAATTGGCGGTGGGCGGCGGCCCGCCGACATTGGTCACGCTCTCGTCGACGCGCCCGTTGACGATCGCGGCGGACGCGCCCGAAATCTGTCCCCAGTTTCCGACCGGCGTCCCGCTGACCGAGGTCGCGGCGCAGGAATGCGGATAGGTCTGCGCGTTGGCGCCGTTCGCCGAATAGGAACAGCTATTATAGGCGGCCGGCGCGGTCTGCGCTTCCGCCGGCGCTTCCAGCGACAGGGCCGCTAGGCCCGCCGTCGTGATGGCTGCGAATGCTATGTAACGTCCCATGAAAAGCCCCTGCTCAATGAGTGATCCGTCGAGACCGCTCTCCCCGGTCTGCACAAGGGAGGGCGTGGGCCGTCGGAAAAGGGGGCCACCAAAATCGCGCGCGGCGGATTTTTCGGCGCGCGGGGAATGGGACGGCGTGCAACCATGATGCTGTCCTACAACAGCGGGGCGATGCTATGCGCCGTGCCGACAACCACCGCCTCGCTCTTTGACATCGCCCGAACTCGGAAGTTGAGGAAACCGCTCCAGCCTCTCAACTTTGTCAATTTCCAAAGGCAGGAATGGCACTTTTCTGGGATTCCCTACAGCGACCATCGTCACGCTGCCCGCCCCGTCATCGCGAGCGCAGCGAAGCAATCCAGACGATGCCCGGCGTGAGACTGGATTGCCGCGCGTCGCTCGCAATGACGGAAATGACCGGCTCCGAACGCCTGCCTATTTAAGCGGCGCGACTCTCAGCGATGCGGTCGGCGCTTCCCTGGTCAGCGGCGTCGCGCGCCAGACGATCGTCTTGCGGCCATTCGCCGCCGTCGCACCGTCCTCGTTGTTCTGGCTGACGATCTCGGCGTCGGTGTCGAGCGTGAAGCTGCCGTCCAGCTTGCTCGCCGCACCGTCGCCGCCCGGCATGTCATTGTCGTTGGCGAAGGCCGGGGCCTTCACGCGCACCATATCCTTGCCGCGCAGCTCGATCGCGATGAACGGAAAGACGATCTCCGCATCGGTGTTGAACGGATAGATGAAGCTGTGGTCGAGCGTGCCGCTGATCGCATAGTCGATCAGGAACTTGCCGTCGCCGACATACTGGACCGATCGATAGCCCGATTCCCTGGCCAGCGCTGCGGCGATGGCGCGGTTCCTGGCGTCGGCCGCCGCCTTCTTCTCGGCCTTCTCGGCGGCGCTTTCCCCGCCCTCGCCGCCCTTCTGCTGCGCGGTCAGGATGAACGCGGCCTGCGTGGCGTCGTCATCGTCCTGCTGATCGTCGCCGCCCGATGCGGTTTTGCCCAGCGCCGCCGCCGCATCGCCGTCCCTGGCATAGACCTCGCCCTTGTACGTGAAGGCGAAGCTGCGGTCGGCATTGATCGACAGCGTCGAGACGAACTTGCCGGGCGTCAGAAAGCAGCCGAGCAGCAGCAGGGGCGCCGCGATCGCGAAGGCCAGCCGAAGCGGCAGTCGGGCCATGGTCACTCCCCCGTTCAGCGGGTGGCGACTGCGTAAAGCGCGATCGCCGCCGCGTTGGACACGTTCAGGCTTTCTACCCGGTCGCTGATCGGAAGTCGCGCCAGTTCGTCGCAGTGGCTGGCGGTGTTGTGCCTGATGCCCTCGCCTTCGGCGCCCAGCACCAGCGCGATCCGCGCTTCGCCCATTACCTCGGCCAGCGTGCTTTCGGTTTCGCCAGCCAGCCCGATGCGCCAGAATCCGGCCTCGGCGATCTCGTCGAGCGCGCGCGCGAGGTTCACGACCCGCGCCCAGGGCACGATTTCCAGCGCGCCCGAAGCGGCGCGCGCGATCGTCCCTGATTCAGGCGGCGCGTGCCGATCCTGCGTGACGATGCCCAGCGCGTCGAACGCCGCCGCCGAACGCAGGATCGCGCCGACATTGTGCGGATCGGTCACTTGATCGAGCACGATCAGCGGCCGGCGATCGTCGCGCCCCTGATCGAGCAGCTCGCTCAACCACATATCCTCGAGCGGATCGACCTCGATCACCAGCCCCTGATGCGGCGCATCGCTGGGCACCAGCCGGCCAAGATCGGCGACATCGGCATAAGTGACGGGAAGCGAGGAAGGCAGGTCGCCAATCTCTCCGCCAAGCTGCGCCATCGCCTCGCGCGTCGCCCACAGCTTGTGGACGCGGCGGTCGGAATTGGCGAGCGCCGCAACGACGGCGTGACGCCCCCAGAAGCGGGGACGGCCGCTGTGCGGCTTGGATGGTCTGTGGCCTTTGCGCATGGCGGCCTTAGACGCCGATGCCCGCCATGGCGCAAGATCAATCGTCGTGCGCAGGCGGGCAAAGCCATGCGGGCCGTTGACAGCGCTCCCGCGCTTCGCCATTGAGCCGCCTCGCTTTGCAGCGGCCCGCTGGACAGGTGGCCGAGTGGTTAAAGGCAGCAGACTGTAAATCTGCCCGGGTTTCCCGTACGCTGGTTCGAATCCAGCCCTGTCCACCACCAGACTTTCCGCGAATGTTCGCCAAAGTCCCTAGAAGTCGCGGAAAACCTAGCTTATATATCCGCTCACGCCCGCTAGCGTTCGCTGCTGTCTGCGTGCAGCCGGATGCTGGTGTGGGGCAAATGTGGGGCGGAATTTGGCTTGCCCCACATTTCACCCCTCTTTTGCCGGGCTGGAAAGTGTGGGGCACAATGGGCAGGCTTACTGCGACGGCGGTCAAAGCGAATCTGTTGAAACCCGGCACCTATCAGGATGGGGACGGGTTATTTCTCAAAGTGCGAGCTGATCGCGCTGGCGGTGCAGGCAGTGCGCAATGGCTTGTGCGAATCCAGCGCGACGGGAAGCGCCAAGACGTGGGGCTGGGCAGCGCCAAGACCGTCACGCTGGCACAAGCACGCGCGAAGGCCGACGAACTGCGCAACGCGGTCAAGGTTGGGAAGCGCGATGTTCTAGCCGAGAAAAAGGACGAAGCGGCGGCCAAGATCACCTTTCGCGTTGCCGCGCGCCAATACCACGCCGAGAACGAGGCTGGCTGGAAAAGCGCCGTCTATGGCCGCCAGTGGCTCGCCAGTTTGGAAAACTACGCCTTCCCGAAATTGGGCGACATGCCGACCGGCGCAATCGCCGCTGCCGACATTATCACTGTGCTGACACCGATCTGGCAGGAAATTCCCGAAACCGCCCGACAGGTGCGCAACCGGATTTGCGCTGTGCTGGATTACTCCCATGCCAAGGGCTGGCGTTCACGCGAAGCGCCATCGGGCAATGGTAGCCTGAAAGCGGGGCGCGGTCTGCCGCGGCAGGTGAAGGCGCGGGAAAACCGCAAAGCCATGCCCTATGTCGCGTTGCCCGGTTTCATCACCGCGTTGCGGCGAAAGCCATCCTTTGGTCGGCTGGCGCTGGACCTTCTCATTCTGACCGGCGCTCGCTCGCAGGAGGTTCGGCTGGCGACATGGGCCGAATTTGACCTTGAAGGGCGTCTGTGGACGATTCCTGCCGATCACATGAAGCGGGGGAAGGCGCACATGGTCCCGCTGTCTGACGCGGCTCTGGCGGTGCTGGCGAAGGCCGATGCCCTGCGGCTGGCGGAATCCGATGTTGTTTTCCCCGGCACGGGGGGCAAACCTATGTCCGACATGACGCTACTGAAGGTGCTGCGCGACATGAGCGAGCCGTTTCACGTCCACGGCTTCCGCTCGGCTCTTACCGATTGGGCTGCGAACGAAGGCTTCGCCGATGCCGTGGTGGAAGCCGCGCTGGCCCACAAGACGCCCGACGCGGTGCAAGCCGCCTATCGCCGCACGACCTATCTCGGCACGCCGGGTCAGCCGGGCGCGCGGGTGAAGCTGATGGAGGCTTGGGGGCGGTATTGTGTCAGCGGCCCGGTCGGCAAGGGCAATGTCGTACCGATGCCCGACAAGAAAGCGGGATAGCTCGGTCCGGAACGTGAAGCGGTCTGGCCGACTTGGCGACGTGAGCGACTAGCGTTAAGTCCCTCAATTGAATGTGTGAGGGGCGATCTGCGTGGATATTCAAAGTTACGTCGGCGAAATTCGCGCTCTCTATGCCAGTGGGCAGTCAACAGAACACAGCTTCCGCCCCGCCTTGGCCAAACTGTTCGGCTCGATCGATCCCGCGTTGACCGTCATCAATGAGCCGAAGCACCTTACCGACGTTGGCGCACCGGACTTCGTGTTCAACCGTGGCGATGTCGCTATCGGCTGGTGCGAGGCCAAGGACATCGGCAAGGACGTGCGGAAGTTCGCCGCCACCGATTACAGCAAGGCGCAAAAGGAGCGCTACAAGAAGGGCCTGCCCAATCTGATCTACACCAACGGGCTGGACTTTGAATTTATCCGCGATGGCGAGGCGGTGGATTTCATCACCATCGCCGACCTGATCCCGACGCTGCCCGCGCGAACGGAAAACTTTCCACTGCTGGAAAACCGGCTGCGCGACTTCGCGCACGTCACCCCGCTTAGCGTCACGTCCTCGGCCAAGCTGGCGGCGATGATGGCGGGCAAGGCGGCGATCATCAAAGACATCATGGGGCGCGCCCTTGTGGCGGACATGAAGGCTCGCGATGCGACCGGCACGGCAACCGACCTGATCGGCCAGTACGAGGCGTTCAAGGCGAGCCTGATCCACGACATCACCGTGGAGGAATTTGCCGACATCTATGCCGAAACCATCGCCTATGGGCTGTTCGCCGCTCGGCTCCACGACGAAACGCCGGACACCTTCACGCGCGGCGAGGCGCTGGACCTGCTACCCAAGTCAAACCCCTTCCTGCGCGAACTGTTCATCTACATCGCCGGTCCCAACCTGGACGAGCGCCTGCGCCGGGTGATCGATGAATTGTGCCATGTGTTCTGCGCCACCGACATGGACAAGGTGCTTCGCAACTTCGGAAAAATCACGGCGCGGCAAGACCCGTTCCTGCACTTCTACGAGAACTTTCTGGCCGAGTATAACCCGGCCAAGCGCAAGGCACGAGGCGTGTGGTATACGCCTGAACCCGTGGTGAATTTCATCGTCCGCGCGGTGGACGAAGTGCTGAAAACGGAATTCGGATTGGCCGATGGTTTGGCCGATACGTCCAAAATCACCATAGATTGGGACACCGGCCAGAATGACCCGAAGACCGGCAAGCCCGCCCACATCAAAAAAGAAGTCCACCGCGTCCAGATTCTGGACCCGGCCACCGGCACCGGCACCTTTCTGGCGGAAGTGGTTAAGCTGGTTTCCGAACGGATCAAGGGCGTCGCCCCCGGGCAGCTATCGGTTTATATCGAGCGCGACCTCATCCCGCGCCTGCACGGGTTCGAGCTGCTGATGGCCAGCTATGCCATGTGCCACATGAAGCTGGACATGATCCTGACCCGGCTCGGCTACAAGCCATCGGCCCAGCCGCCACGCCTTGGCGTCTACCTGACCAATAGCCTTGAGGAAGGCGAGCGGGTGGAACAAACCTTGTTCGGCCTGTCCCGCGCCATCGCCAATGAGGCTAAGGCGGCCAGCGACATCAAGCGCCAGACCCCAATCATGTGCGTCATCGGCAACCCGCCATATTCGGGTGAGAGCGTGAACAAAGGGCCATGGATTATGGGTCTGATGGACGCCTACAAAAAGGAGCCGGGCGGAAAGCAGAAACTTCAGGAACGAAATCCTAAGTGGATCAACGACGACTATGTGAAATTCATCCGCTTCGCCGAGCACATGATCGACAAAAACGGCGAGGGAGTGCTCGGCTTCATCACCAACCACGGGTATCTCGACAACCCGACGTTCCGCGGGATGCGCTGGCACCTGATGCAGACCTTTGATCGCATCTATGTTCTGGACCTGCACGGCAACGCCAAAAAGAAGGAAGTCGCCCCGGACGGTAAGCCGGACAAAAACGTCTTCGACATCATGCAGGGGGTGGCAATCATCGTCGCGGTGAAGCATCGCATCGATGGCAAGAAGCCGAAGACACTGGCGGAGGTGCATCACGGTAATCTGTGGGGCAGCCGGGAAGGCAAATACGCCGCGCTCTGGGACGGGACACCCGACGGTCTCATGCCTGCCACGTTGCCAAACAAGCCGCCAACTTATCCCTTTGTGGCGCGGGATTATGCGGTCGAGGACATCTACTCGGCTGGCTTTTCATTGGCCGATCTGATGCCCGTCAATTCCAATGGCATCGTAACCGCCCGCGATGCGCTTACCATCGACACAGTTCGCGACAATCTCTGGAAGCGAGTGCAGGATTTCATCGAGTCAGAACCCGAGGCGCTGCGCACTCGTTATGATCTGGGCAAGGATGTTCAGGATTGGAGCGTTGCTGCCGCCAAGGCGGACGTGGCGGCGCATTTTGGGCCTGAGCATCTGGTACCGCTGGCCTACCGCCCATTTGATTCACGCTGGACCTATTACACCGGCACATCGCGTGGTTTCCTGTGCCGTCCACGCGATGAAGTGATGCGCAACTATGTCGCCGGTGCAAATCTAGGGTCAGGACTCACTGATCAGAGCCAGAAGATGACGGTAGCAGCGAGTGCGATGGCGGAGAAGAAGGCGGTCGGGCATCTGTCATAGCGTGTCGC
>QFNN01000050.1 GCA_003240855.1 Sphingomonas sanxanigenens | reverse complement strand
GATTGTCGAATGACCGCCGTTGCATGCGTTTCACCTTACCGCCGGCGCGGGGTTTCACCCACTCTACCATGACGCGATGCCGCTCGAGCGGATGGGGCACCAGGCAGTCGCGCTTGATCTGGCGTAGCGGACCGGCATTTGCCGCCGTCTGGATCAGCAGCACGATATAGAACGCAACCAGCGTGTCGGTCGTGAGGTGGAGATAGCTTTCCAGCTCACGGAACCCGCCTGCGTCGGCGATCCGCTGCCGATCGGGCTTGTTAAGGTCCGAGCCTCGGGCGGGCGGCATGACGCCGTGGCCGAGGCGGTGGAGCTTCCATATCCAGCGATCCCGTTCGGCGGTCCGGCCACCATGGAGCGGCAAGTTCGGAAGAGCGACGATGGTTTGCCCGTGCTGGAACTTGTCCCAGGCAGTGTCGATCTCGGCATAGCAGACTGCCAGCAGGGCACGCATTGCGGAGGTCGTCAGCCTGTCTTGCGGTAGCCGCTGGACGCCGGCGAGCGGGATCGCATTGTTGGGAACGGCGAAGCCCGGTGCGAACAAGCCGGGATTGTCCGCGATCGCGCGCTTAAGGACCGGCCGGATCATACCGAGCTGACCGGATTGCGACTGGACGCCGCGCCTGCGCCCGTTGGTGGGCTTCGCCAGCCATGTAATGAACCGGCGGATCGTCGCCGTATCGAGATCGACCGCGCGCCTGACACGCCCATCTTCGCACAGGAACCTGCCGAACCCGCGGAGCGCGAACCAGCGTGAGGTGCGGGTGGCGGCGCTGGACGCCACATCATGATCGCGGAAGGTGCGCGAGATAGCTGCGCTGATGTCGTCCGGCATTCCGAGCAGCGCCGGGTCGAACGGTTGAACGATCCTGCCCCATTCGTCGCGGAACTGGATTTCGGCGATCTCCGCCGGATGGTCCGCCGGCGTCGGTTCGAGCCGAAGCGTCCGATCGAGGCGGTTCCTAACCATCGGCCGGGATCAGCTCGCCATAGAGATAGGCGAGGCTTTCGCTCAGGTCGCGCTCGTGCAGTTCGACACAGCGCAGATAGATCGCCGTCGTCGTGATCGAAGCGTGGCCGAGCAGCACCTGCACGACCTTGAGCGGGTTGAGGTCGGGATTGGTGCGGGCCTGGACCTGGAGACGGGCCAGCATCGCCATCGCAAAGGTGTGCCGGAGCCAGTGCAGTGTGCCCTGCAGCCCGGAAGCGGCAAACGCTTCGGCAAGCTGCGCCGTCAGGAGCTTGCGCGTCATCGCCCGTCCATGCTCGTTCAGCAGGAGATTGGACGGCGCGCGATAGCGCCGGTCGGAACGGCGGATACGGCGGACGATCCGGGCGCGTTCCTCGCCGATATACCAGTGCGTATGATCGAGCAGCCGAAGCGGCGGATAGACCGTCCTTGGCCGGTCGCCCTTGGTGATGTGCAGCGGCACGCCAACCAGCGGGTCGATGCCGAGGTCGAGTGGCCAGCTATCGGGGATCTGGTCGACGGCAAGCGCGCAAAGTTCCTTGCGGCGCAGACCCGCCCCGAGCGCCCATTGCGCGGCAAGTCGGGCGGTAGGCCTGAGATGCGCGAACAGCCGCGCCAGTTCGTCGGCGCGCAGCGGCCGTGGCAGCTTTTCGGGGCGCGAGACGATCAGCTCGTTGACCTGGCGCCGCTGCAAGCCTGGGCGATAGGAACCGTCAAGCATCAGCGTCATCTTCTCGGTCAACCGGAACGGGCAATGGTCGATCAGCCCCCGGTCGAGCGCCCAACCGTAGAAGCGGCAGACGGTCGAGACGCGCGCATTGATCGTGGTCCGGGCATAGGGCCGCCCGGTATGCGTGCTGGGATTCTCCAGCATCCGGTTGCGATAAGCAGCGATGACACGCTCGTCGGCCTCGCGCCATCCGATCCCCGATTGTTCGAGCGAGTCGAACCAGTCGTGGAGATGTTCGCCATAGGTCCGGACGGTTTCAGACGCCTGCGCGCGGCCGCTCAGTTCGGCCTGCTCCATGAGCCAGACGAAGGCAGGCTCGATTATCGCCATGTCGGCGTCGAACAGGATCGGGAAGCCAAGTGGGACATTGGGCATGCCAGAGAATGCCCGAATCATTGATACCACGGGCTATCTCCCTCGCCCGCACAGATGCGATTTCGAAAGTAGCGCAATATGGCCGGTTTGACCGACGCATTTCGATGGAATGGGCGGTTTCCTCGTCATGTCGAAGGGTGTCGTTGCGACTCGACACCAACCACTCACCGTGGCTGCTGACACTTGGCTCCCGCCTTGATATGAGTGAACGATGATCGAGGGGGGAAGTGGTGGCACGTCGGGTATTCTTTAGCTTTCACTATGACCGTGACGTTCGACGGGTCGTGCAAGTCCGCAATTCCTGGGTGGTTCGGCCCGGTGGCGAAGCCCAGCCCTTCTATGACAAGGCAGAGTTCGAAGAGGCGAAGAAACGAGCGGGCGGCATAGAAAAATGGATCGAGGAGCAGCTCAAAGGTACGTCCGTGACTGTGGTGCTGTTTGGCGCGGAGACGTATGACCGTGAATGGGTCCGGCACGAGATCAAGAGAAGCTACGAGCTTGGAAAAGGCCTCTTGGCCATCGACATCCATAGCGTAAAAGATCCGCAACTTGGGATTGATCGTCAGGGGACCAACCCACTCAGCTATTTTACAATTAAGCAGAATGGCCGGGATGTTCCGCTTTCGAACCTATACGGGGCGTATGATTGGGTTCGGGATAACGGCTATGTCAACATGCCGGCTTGGATTGAAACTGCAGCAAAGGCGGCCGGTCGCTGACAGCAATGAGTATCTATGAATTGGCCATACTTGGCGCCGTAACGCCCGGGGATCGCGCAACACTAACCGCGACGCTCGCCGATATCGTTTCCGACTTCGGATTGACGTTGGGCGACGATGTAGTTGTGCATAATGCGGACACGCTGAGTGGACGACACAAACCAGCAGCATTCGCATGTGCGTATTTCGGAGGAAACGCCCAACAAGATCTGGAGGCGGCCCAGGAACTCATCCGAGCGAGCGCGCCCATCATTCCCACGATCGCCGCCGGCGCAGACTTCAATGTTCACATCCCCCAGTTTCTCCAGCCCATCAACGGGCTAACGCGGCGCGCTGACGATCCAGCGATGACCGAACTCGCATCGGCGATGCTGGAATGCGTTGGCCTGCTCCGCCGACAGCGACGGGTATTTGTCAGCTATCGACGCGTTGAATCCCGAGCAGCTGCGTTGCAACTCCACGATCTCCTCGCATCCCGCGGATTCGACGTTTTCCTGGACACACACGATATTAGGCCCGGCGATCCGTTCCAAGATGTGCTTTGGCACAGGCTCGTCGATTCTGATGTTATGGTTATGCTCGACACTCCAACTTATTTTGATAGCCGATGGACGCGACAAGAAATAGGAAGAGCACGCGCAAAGGATATTCAAGTTCTTCGTGTCATTTGGCCTGCACATACACCGAACAAGCTGACTGATCTTGCAGAGACCATTTATCTTGATCCAGAAGAACTCGAGGGGGCGGATGGACCGATAGTAGCAAAAACGGCCGATGCAATCGTTCTTGAGGTGGAACGGCTACGAAGCCGAAGCATCGCATCTCGATATATGTCGATAACCGGCAAGCTTCGCGCTGACGTCGAAAAAATTGGAGCATCGGTGGAAGGCGTCGGCGCACACCGAGCCGTCGCTGTGCGATTGCTGGATGGTCAAAAGATTTGGGCATATCCGATTGTTGGAATCCCCACGGCCGAAATTTTGAACGATGTGGCCGATAAGGCGCGACGAGCGGAACAGCAGGAGATACCGGTACTGGTCTACGATCATATCGGCATCCGTGATGCATGGAATGCCCACCTCCGATGGCTTGGAGAGCATATTCTCGCGGTCCGCACGATTAAGGTTTCCGAAGCCGGATGGGCTCTCGCAGCATGGGAGAATTGACCATGGCTGAGGCCATTTTCCTATCGGCAGGTGTGCCAGATCCGAAGCGAGGGCCACAATATGCGGCGACCGCCGACACTGTCGCGATTACGGCCGCAGTTTCCGCTTTGGTGCACGTCACACTTGGTCGCAGACTTCTTGTTTGGGGTGGACAACCCGCAATCACACCGATGATCTGGGTGGTCTCTCAAGACATCGGAGTAAATTACGGACATTGGGTACGGCTCTATCAGTCCCGCCATTTCGAGGATGAATTCCCCGAGGACAACGAGCGATTCAATAACGTGATTTATACAGACGAGGTTGGGAAGGATCGGGAGAAGAGCCTGCTTGCCATGCGCGAGCGCATGTTTTCCGAACACAAGTTCAAAGCAGCGGTATTCATTGGTGGTATGGGTGGGATCGTACAAGAGTACGAAATGTTTCGACGCCTGCAACCAGAGGCTGCAGTGATACCAGTAATCTCCACGGGCGGCGCGACGCTTGAAGTGGGGGCGCAAGTTGGGTCTCTAGCGCCCGACCTAGCGGAAGACCGAGACTATGTTGCGTTATTTCACCGCCACCTTGACGTTTCCGTCCGAGAGGAGCGCTTCGAAAGCCCGGCCCTCCAACCGGCTGTCGTTGAGGAGCGATTTTGGCAGCCCCCTGCCACTGCTTAAACGGGGTGGGAACTCATCATTCGCCAGCCAGCCATTCGCTGAGCTCCGTAGCTGTGTTCCTTTTCTCGTCGAGAACCATCCAGACACGCTTTTGATGACCCTGTAGATCCCCCCAGACAATGCGGCGGTATAATCCCAGATACTCCCACGATGCCCATGCTTGCTCATGCGAGCTGTCGGATGCCGGGAACAGCGCGATCTTCGTCAGCCCTTTATACCCATCGGCCACGCCCAACTCCCAGGGCACCCAACGGCTGTCCTTGCTGTTCTTGCTTGCAAGAAGGACAAAGCGCTTGGTCTGGCGAATACGGCTCTTTAACAGCCCCGCCGTTTCCTCCGTCGTGTATGGGGGCATTTCCGGGTCGATTTCATCGACATAGACCCTGGCTCCGTGCCCTTCCAACACACGAATAGCGCCAACGACCAAATCATCATCTTTGCTTGAGTGCGAAAGAAATGTGGTGCCTGAGAGGCTACGAGAAGCAGCAGATTTTCTGAGACTTGCCTGTTCGCTAACATTTAACTTATCGGCAAAATTCCGAAGCTCGGATTTTGTAATGTATTCGATCATAATCGAAACTCTATCATCGAATATCGCACGAATTCACGGAGTTCCATCAGTTCTTTGAGCGGATCGCTATCGCGTCCTCAATCCAGCTCTCGATCCCGTTTTTGATCGAATCATAGACTGCCTTGCTATCTGTGCCTGAAGGGGTGACCAGCTTCGCTATGGACGATAGCTTTTTCCCGGTATTTCCATAGCCGACTTCGTCAAACGGATTGCTACCAGCCGCGCACGAATTCCCGTCGTGGCCGAGAAGTTTGTTTATCCGAATGCCGACCACTCCTTTGCCGGCATCCCAGCCTTTAACGATCTCGCGGATTACCCAAGGGCGGCTCGCTGTTTCAGAACCGACAAGCACCACCACACAGCTCTTGCCGTACATGTTGTCATCGATCCATTCTTCGATGGAGGCCTTGCCCTTCCGCTTGACCTCTTCCCACGCATTCGCGGTGCAAAGAGTCTGCCCTTCAAGAGCACCGATGTTACGCACTTGCTGGGTGCGCCAAAAATCGTTCGCGAAGTGGAAACTGAAGAAAACGCGCCGCGCCATAAGGCCCCCTTTTGTTCTCCGGTCTTCTACAAGCCCAGGCTTTGTTTCGCCAGTGAAATCGATCCTGAAATGATCTGCTCGCGAATGAAGTGCGGTAATTGAGTCCAAGCGGATTCATCCGGCAATCAGGCGTCGCTGCGCGACGCGAGTGACGGGCCGACCACCGCCAGCTCTTTGGGTTAGCGCGGCGGTCGGCCCGTCACTCATCGCGAGCAAAAGAGACAGTCTCTGAAGCCGGACCTAAACTGCAGGAATGGCGCCCCAGCGAGATGCTCGGTAGTGTCGCGTTGGTCAGGACGTTGGCGAGCAGGTCGTAATAAGGTGGCCAGTGTTTAAACCGACGCGGCGTATAACGCACGGTCTCGTAGCGGATTCCCCGTGCCGCCATCCAGGCCGCGATCATCTTCTGATACTCGTACGTCTCCGGCTTCTCGATGCCTGGGTCGCCGGTCAGAACGAGATCGGGCGGGGTTCTGCGGCTTTCGAGCTCGACGAGCAGCGCGGTGCTGTCGACGCCGATCCCGTAGGCGAGCACCACGGGGGCAGGTTCGGCGACGCGGATATAATCGATGTCGCGAATATGCGCGGCGGGCGCGGGAGGATCGGTCGCCAACATGGAGGTGCTCCGTTCTCGCGCAGTCCATCTGCGCGCCGAACGTGCCCCCGCCTCTCCTCCTCGGCCCCGGGTGGTGAAGGCGCATCGTCATTCGGCGTCCTGAAGGCTGGACTCCCGATCGTAGAGATCGAGGTGGACGCCGATCGTGGCCGCCTCGTCGGTGGTAAGGTCCCGGTGGTCATCGCTGTCCAGGGCGGTCGCCATCTCGATGACGGGATGAACCGATACGACCTCGCCAGAAGGAAGCTGGAAGAGGTTCGGCGAGCCCCCGAGCGGGCGGGTACCGGCCGGCACTTCGAAGCTGCCAGTGATTTCGAATGAAATGCGCATGACCATGATTTCTCCTTTCGGGCGAAAAGCCGTCAGCGAGCCGGCGCCACGAGTTTCGGGTAAGGCAAGCGCGGCAGATCGCGACCTTGTCGACGCGCCCGTCGGGTGAGTTCGAAGCAATAGGTGAAGAGGCCGGATTGTCGGTGACGGCTCAGCAACTGTTCGACCTCAAGGCGGCGAAGCCAGGCTTCGGGGCTTTCGCGTCGCGCGGGGCCCGGCAAGCCGAGGCGCACGATCTGGTCGATGGCGCCCTCCATCCCGCGCTCGCGCAGTCGGATCTTCGATAGCGTTCGCTCGGAGATGGTGCGGCCAGAAGCGCGGAGAACCGTGCGCGGGCGTGTCACCCCCCGGTGGGCTCCGGACAAGGCAGCGTAGACGCGGCCGATATGACCGAACTCGGGATCGCTGTAGGAAACGACGGCTTCGATTGCAGGTCGAGCTTGGCGGAGCAGCCGAAACGCTCGCGCGCAGAAGAAGCTCTCGCCGTTTTGGGGAACTTGGTCGAGAAGAATGAGGCGCGAGAGAACGCTCCCCTTGGCCGGATCCGTGAAGCCGGTGTGTCGGGTGATCACGGCGCTCGTCGCGGGAACCGCGAATACGGCAACGCCTTCCAGCGCAGCGCGACGCCCGAATAGGCCAATGGCGACTTGTGCGGCGGGGTAGGAGGGCAAGTAATGATGTTCGGCGATGAAGCCGCGGGCGACCGCATGCTCGATGATGTCCACGGAATAGGCGCGGGGATTTATCGTGCGGAAGTCGGCCGCCCAGAGCGCGCGCCGGTCGCGCCAGCGCTGGCTGCGAGAGGTTTCCATGTAGGCCTCGGTCAAGAAAGGAGCGTCAAAGGCTTGGGCCTTCGACTTGCCATCCACGCCCCTCCCCCTCTTCTCCCGACCGCACAGAAAGGACGGTGGTAACGCAGCCCTTTTTGCGTCAATAGGGGGCGCCGCTGCGCGACGGCCGGCTCGCTGATGCTCGCCGGTGAGCTTCACCCGGCTCTGTCTTGCCGGTGGCGATAGATCGGACTCTATTCGAAAATCAAGGAAAGCAGATCATAATGAGCGACGTGTCAGAACACGAGAGCAATCTGATCACCCTGACTGCCGACATCGTTACCGCGCACGTTACCAACAACAGCGTTGCCGTCGGAGATTTGCCCTCGCTCATACAGAATGTTCATGGCGCCTTGTCGGGTCTCGGGAGGAGCGTCTCTACGGCGGAGCCCAAGCAGGAGCCGGCAGTGTCGGTTCGCTCGTCCGTGAAGCCGGACTATATCGTGTGCCTCGAGGACGGCAAAAAGCTCAAGATGCTCAAGCGCCACCTGATGACCCACTATCAGATGACGCCAGCAGAATATCGCGCGAAGTGGAATTTGCCTGCCGACTATCCGATGGTCGCTCCCAATTATGCCGAGCAGCGCCGGACGCTGGCCAAGAGTATCGGGCTCGGCCGCAAACGCAAGGCAGCCGCTGTGCCGGCGCCTGCGCCGTCGAAGACGACGAAGCCGGCGCCGATACGCCGCCCTCGCGCGAAGAAGCCTGAAGGGCAGCCTGCCGAGTAGGGCAGAGCTTTTCAGAACAGCGTCAGTTGTTCTCCAACCACGCGGGCCTCCGTTACTGACGTACGGCGAGATGAGTGATCATCTGGCGCGCGCTGCACGGAACGCGCCGGCTGCTCAGCTGCGCGCTGCTGGGACGCGAGCCTCAGGCCCCAACCTCCCAGTATGTGGGCCGGGGTGAACCAGTGCTCGCGAACCTCGTTGCTGAGAGAGTTGCCAACCATGACATGGGCCGGGATGTGGAGCAGTGAGAACTGGATATAGGCCATGTGTACGGCTCGTTGGTCGATATCGACTGCGTTCACGTGGAGATGCCGCTGGTAGTTTATATTGGCGGCGAGCATCGCCTGCGCCAACGCGATGACCATGGCGCCGGCGCCGCAGGCGGGTTCCATCGCGCAGACAAAGCCCTTGTCGGCGATCAGCGCCCGCGCGTCATCGGCGTCGCCGAGAGTGATCTCCGCCATCATCTGGCAGACAGGATAAGGCGTGAAGAACTGGCCCCGGTTTTTGCTGTGGATCTCAAGCGCGGTGAAGATGCTTCCCAGCACATCACCCGGCGCGGCCTCCAGTGCCATGGTGATTTCACCGAAGACTTGCGGAAACATCTCGACGGTGGATCGGTCATATCGTCCCACGATCTCGAGGTAGCGCGCCTCTCGATGGGTCCGGGAGCGGCTATCGACGCTGTTCGAGATGCTGATCGCGGTGAGTTCCATGCAATCTGAGAAGAGGTTGTAGCGATCGTGGCGATAGCCATGCGCGTCGAAGAGTTTGAGGACGTTCCTGATATGTCGATCCTGGGGCGGCATGAGGGTTCCCCGCGCGCGGCCGGCTGGGCGGCCGGGGCGCCTTGTCTGAGTGAAGGGTGGGAGCAGCGGGCTGGCCGCGGAGGGTTCACCCCGCGGCGAGCAGGCCCTCCAGCGTCACGGAGCGTCTCGGCCTACGTCCGAACTGGTAGCCGTGATTGGTCGCATATTTGCTGAGCGACATGGCCTTGCGGTCGAGAGCGACGGCGAGATCCGCGATCGAAACCCCGGTGCGGAAGGCCATGTCGAGGGCGCGGGTTTCCTCGTCGCTGAACGGCCGGATGTAGCCGTGGACGAGCCCGAGGCTGTTCGCACGCGAGGTGAGCGCGGCTTTGGTCCGGCCCATGCGCGCGGCAAGAAGCTTGGTGGGGACGCGGCCATAGTCCGCGCGCAGCCGCGCCTCCTCAGCGCCGGTCCAGTCCGGACCGATGCGCCATCCGTTGCGGTTGGCATGAAGGCCGCGCAGCCCCAGATATTCGGCGCGGTGGCGCAGCGACCCGGATGTGCGGCCGAGCTGTCGCCGCAGCGGGGTCAGGCTCGTTCCCTCGGTATAGGCCTTGCGGAGAAGCTCGTCCTCTTCCGGCGTCCAAGCCCGCCCCCATCCGCGGCCGTAGCCGAGCTTGCGGATGGCAAGGCCGAAGCCTCTGATCGTTCGCTGAGGGAACCCCTCCTCCACAAGAATCGCAACGATCGCGGTGTAGCGATGGCCCACCTCCGCGAGTTGGAGCGCGCGCGCCGTCTCCTGCTGCGTCCAGTCGGGCGGATGGTTTGCATGCACGATGCCGAGATAGCCGGCGCGGCTCGACAGGCCGCCAAAGGGCCGACCGATCAGCGTCGCGATCTGAGCAAGCGGCACGCCGCGGCGATAGCCTTCGGTGAGCTGGGTATCCTCCCAGGGTGTCCATTCGGGAGGATTGCCCTCGGTCAGGTCGAGCAGCCGGGCCCGGGCATAGACCGCCGAGCAGGATCGGCCGAGATCCGAGGCGATGCTGGCGGTAGGCTCGGCGCTATATCGACGGGTCAGCTCGGCATCGTCCAGTTCGGTCCAGGCCCGCGCCGAGTTGCGACGAAGTCCGAGCAGCGCGATCCGTTCGGCGACGGCCGCCCTGCCGCGGGCAAGCGCAAGCGCGATATCGCTGATCGCTGTATCCTCGAGGAAGAGCGCGCGCAGCTGATCGCTCTCGGCGGGTGTCCAGGCATCCGCGCGGTAGGCCATTTCGCGCAGCGGCTGTGACTCGAGGAAGGGCCGTAGCGCGGGAGCGAGCTCGACGACATCGGCGTCCAGATCGAGCGGCTTCATGCGAGCGCCACCACGGGAATGTCGCTGATTTTGGCTCTGAGCCGGGCGTGCAGCCGGGCAATCCGGTCTTCCCCGCGCGGCATCGTGTCGACCGCCGCGATCGCTGCGAGCATGTCGAGCGCGTTGTCCACCGCTTCGCGTGAACAACCGAGGTGACCGGCGAGATCGTTGGCGGTGGTCGCATTGGGGGCGATGCGCTTGAGCGTGCCGATGATTGAGGCCGCGTGCGGCGCTGACGGATCGAGCAGGAAGGCGTCGAGCGCGCGGGTTCCTTTGAGCCTGAGGCTCGTATCGCGCCCGCCGTTCGAGACTTCCCGCAGGGCGGACAGATCGAGGAGTTTCTCGGCCTCGTCGCCGTCGATCGCGGCCGCCGCGGTGAGCTTGGGAGTCGCGCCAAGATGCTCGGTGATCGTCGCTTCCACGTGGGCAAGGACGGGGAGCGGCGACATCGCCGGCCCCATGGCGAAGAATTCGCCCGGGGCGAGCTTGCGCAAGGCGTCCGCCTCCTTGGCGGAGAAGCCGAGCAGGTCAGCGGCGCGCGCGATGTCGCGGTCGAATACGTTGAGGCCGACGAGGAAGTTCTGCAGCTCGGAGATCACCGAGGAGGACAGCTTCGCGAGGCGCTGGGTGGCGATGACCGGCGCGATGCCGCGCTTGCGGCCGCGGGCGCAAAGGTCGGTGAGCGTGGCGACGCCGAGGCGGCGGGTTTCGGCGTCGCGGGCCGATCCCGCATGATGGGGCGCCAGCAGATGGCCCTCGTCGATGCAGACGAGGACGGTATGGCTCCAATGCTCGCGCGGCGCACCGATCAGTCCCGCGAACAGCGCGGCCGCCTTGATGATGCGCTGGTCGGGATCGAGATCGGTGAGATCGACATGGAGCGAGAGCCGGTGCTGGCGGGCGCGTGCGGCCGCTGCCGTCAGGCCGTCCGAAGTGAGTTCGCAGCCCTTGAGCGAGGTCGCGCCGATGTGCGCGGCGAGATTGCCGAACTCACCTTCGGGATCGACCAGCACGATCGTCGTGAAGTCGAAGGCTTCCTCGATGATCTTGCGCAGGGTGCGGCTCTTGCCCGCCCCGCTGCTGCCCTGGATGAGCAGCCGGCCGGCGAGCAGGCGCTCGAGATTGAGCATGAGCGCGCCGCGGCTGTGCTTACCGATCGGCACCGACCATTGATCGGCGGAAGGGTCGATCGAAACGACTGTAGCCATGATGGGATCTCCTATGGGCTTGGCCGGTCTGGCCACCGCCCACTCGATCCCCCTTCCCTTTCTCGTGTCTGTGACTAGGCGCCGGGCCGCTCCTCGGCCTCGCGCGCGCGGCTGCGCATGCCCCAGTCGGGCTCATAGTCCGGACCGTAGTTGGCGCTGCACAGATATTCCGTGTCACCGGCTTCATCGACGAGATAGCCCGTGACTTCCTCGGCATAGTCCGCATCTAGCGCGCCTTCGGCGGTCGGGATCAAGCGCACGCCGAACCCCTTGGTGAACAGCGCCTCGTCGGCGGCGCGCATGGCGTCTTCGTGGCTCGCGGCCGCGACAGCGACTTTGACGCGAACGGTCGCATAGACGTGAACAAAGTGGGTGGGCTCCGACATCATCGGTCTCCGGGGGATGGTGAACAGGATTGGGTCGAAGCGTTCGCCGAGCTTCGCGCCGGAACTTCCACGCTGGTCGGCTTGAGATCAGACGTCCAAGATTGCACCGTTGAGGACGGCATAGAGGCCAACTTCAAAGCGAAGTTTCTGTAAGGTTCGAAAGTTGGCGTCGCGCCGAGCCTCGAAGTGGAACGCACTGCGGCCGGTGTCGGCTTCCTTGATGCCCGTCGAGAGAGTGGGATAGGTCTTGCCAGCACGTGGACCGGTCATGATCTGGGCCGTGGAACGGCAGTCCAGCGTACGATCGAGACCATAGCCGAGATCGCGCAATTGCCGTTTGATTTCGCTGAGCGTGACGGGATGCCAGCCATCGGCGGCGCGTGCGGCCAATTCATTGGCGAGAGCGGGGTTCATGGGCGAAGTTCCTTCGCTTTTGCATCGACGGTTCCCCGTTTGTCCTCGGCCGATGGGTTGGGGATATTCGGTGGCGGCGTCAGGCCAGCGGCACGTCGTAGGCAGGTTCGCAACCCGTTTCACCGGGATAGACCCCGGCGGGATCGCACAGCAGCACCTGCAGGACGTCATATTCTTCGTGGCGAAGATAGCGGCCAGCCTGGAACGTGAAGCGATTGCGGGTTTCGGCGGAGGCATGGCGCAGGCGAACGGGAAACTGACCGCCGACGTCGATGTCGCCTTCCAGCGGTCTGCGCGCCTCGCGCATCTTCCGGCCGAGCTCGTTGAGGATAGAGCCCGCGACGCGAGGCGAGAAATTGCCGATGAGCAGCAGTTCCGGAAGGCCCTGCAGCGCGTTGCCGATGCTGTAGGCGAAGGCGGGTGTGGCGCCATCGGCGAAGATCAGGAAGAGATGCTGACCGCTCCGCGCGATATTGTGTTCGATGTCGGTATAGAAGTCTGAAGGATCGAGCATGACAGCCTCGGCATCGGTTTGAGGGAGTTCAGGCGGCAGCGGGCGGAGCCAGGACTTCGAGATAGGCCGTGTCGACGAGTTCCGTCTTCTGGCTGCGCTCGCGCGGCGTCATATCGAGCTTCACGTAGAAACCCGCGAAATGCGTCTTCACGATCACGCCCTCGCGGCCGGCGTAGCGATCCCCGCCGATGCGCTGGCGGGGCCTGATGCGGACGCGCGATCCGATCCGGTGCTCGAGGACTGGTTCGGCCGGTACCGCACGCTCGGCGAGGAACTGTGCCAGGCACGCCGTGTCATCCCGCCTTTCCGGCTGGGCGCGGCAGGCGCGGGCGAGCATCGTCCAGGCGCGAGGGCCAATCGCATCGCCGGCGAGCAGGCGGTCACGCTCCTCGTCATGCCCGGCGAGTTGCCCGGCCGAGATATGGGCGTCCGGATCGAACGCGAGGATCGTAGCAGCATGATATTCGCTCTCGCCAAGCGCGATGGTCAGGTGGGGGAGCTGCCGGACGAGGTCGGCATCGCCGGCAGCGGGAAGACGCGAGATGACGGAGGTTTCAGGCATGAACGGGTTCCCATAGGTGGAAGAAGAAGGAGTGCGCCGGCTGCTCAGTCGTCCGGCACATGTCCTGGACATCCCCCCTCTCCTCGCACGCGCGCTGGATCAGGCCGCCGCGAGGTCGAGGAGATCGGGAGCAGGCTGTGCCGTGAGCCGGGTGGCGCCGCCGAAGGCGCGGAGGCGGACCGCCATCGCCTTGCGAAGATGGGCGCGGTTGCCAATCACGGTTTCGGGGGGCAGCGGTTCGCCCTGGACCGTCACATAGCCCGTGGCTGGGCGGCCGTCCGGCGTCTCTACGATGATACGATGACCTCCGCCCGCCTGCTTTCCAGCATAGCGCGCGGTGAACTCGCCGAGTTTGCCGGTGAGGCCCTTCGTCGCCTTGCCCCAGCGGATGTGTCCGGCGCCGAGACTCTCGCCCGCCACGAGTCCACGGTCGAGCCAGATGCGGAAATGTCCGCGCTGCTGAAGGACGGTGTTGCGGGTGCGCTCCATAGTCCGGCACAGCGGCAGCGCGCTCGCATGGGCATCGAGCAGCGAGAGGTAGCCATGCTGGGCCGCGACAAGGATATCGTCGAAATCGCGGCCTGCTATGAGGGCGCGCAGTTGGGCACCAAGCCGTGGGTCCGCCGGCAGGTCGACGCCGCACAGGGGCTCGCTCGCCGGCCTTGGCGCGCCGATGTCGCCGAGTGCATGAAATCCGGCTCCGGTGATCACGATGATGGTGAGCTCGTCCGATCCGGGACAGTCGCGCAAGGCCGGGAGAAGCAGCGCGGCATCGGTTTGCTGCGTTGCACTCGCGCCGACCAATCCGGCTTCGGGCGCGCCGAGAATGAGGAGCCGCCGCGTCCATCGGGCGGGGAGCGGCTCGTCGGTCGGTCTGGGCCAGGCGCTCGGGAGGGGTCGGCCGGCTGTCGGCACCGGCGGGTCGTCAGCTGGCAGTGCCGCTTCGAAGGCGCGGCGCGCGGTATCGAAAAGGTCGTTGCGATTGCCGCCGCCATCTGAGAACCCCTGTTCGTAGGCGAGAGATCCGGGCGTCGCGCACCCGGGCCGCCGGACTTCCGGCTCCCATCCGGCATGGGCCGCATACCAGCCCGAGGCGTAGCGAACGGAGCGGTCCCAGTCATAGGCGTGGACCGAGCGCGCCCGCAGGATCGCCTCATCGCGAGCGTCGCCCTCGCCGCGCCCGACGCGCTCCTCGGTGAACGCGAAATTGCGGAGTTGGCGTTGCTCATCTGCCGCTTTCGACATGGCTTCCATGACCGGGCGGAGTGCCAAAGCGCGCTCGCGCATGCGCGCCATTCTCGCTTGCGCATCGGCCGGATTCGACAGGTCCGGAAAGCGCTGCCAGGCGTCAGCCAGAATCTCCGCGTGACCCGGCCGCCGGCCGCGCGCGACCCAGGTGGCCGCGTCGGCGGGGTCGAAGCGCTCGGAGATCATCGGTCCCCCTCGGCGCGAAAGCCGAGGTCGGAAGCGGCCAGGCTGTCGATCTCGCGCGCGAGGGCTTCGTAGCGGCCCGAGAGATTCTCGATTTCCGCGATGATGCGCGCGTTGGGCGGCGCCGATGGTACATCCAGACGGAACGGAACGGCGCGTTCGGCCATCTCGGGAAACATGGCGCCGAGCAGAACCGCGCCCACGCGGTCGGCGACGCCGTCGACGAGCTTGCCGAACCGATGCTTGTCGAGCCCGGGTGCGGCTTCCAGGTGAGTCATCGGCGCGATGACGTCCGGGAGCCGGGCGAGGAGTCCGGCGCCGAAGCCGTAGTCCGAATGCATCGCGATGAGCGCCTGCCGCTCGAGCGAGATTTCGGTGAAGGGGACATGCACCCGGTACGAATAGCTCGGCGCTTCGACGCCGATCCGGGTGCGCGTGAGCAATATGCGCATCAAGCTCTCCTGTCAGGCAACCAGCCGCGGGGCTGCGGGAACGGATGCTGGAAGTTTGAGATGGTGGCGGATGCGCTCGGCAAAGCGGTCGGGCTCGACCAGTTCGCGAACCGAAGCCCAATAGTTGCGTTCGCCGATATGGTCCTGGCGGTCGCGGACCTTGCGAAAGCAGACCTCGCGGTCGGGCCCGAACGGCCCGAGCGAGAACTGGACCCAGAGCATATCGGCGTGGAGCGTGATCTCGCCCGACACGGCGGGCCCCGCCTTGTTGGAGCGGATGTCGAAGTTGCCTTCTTCGAGGCCGAGCGCGTCGGCAAGGCGTCGCATCGCGGCGCGGCCTTCGGAATGGAAGAGGCGTTTGGCGGGTTCGTCATAGGCGACTCCGCGCAGGGCGAGCGTCTTGAGCATGGGCCGGTTTCGAAGGTCCGCGATCCGGGCCATGCATTCTCGGCGCAGTTCGGCATCGGCGGGGCGATCAGAACAGACCTGCATGAGGTGGCGGGCGAGCAGGATGACGGCGGGATCAGTTTCGACCTCGATGCCGGCGTTGCGGCAATCGGTGATCGCCGCGTGGATGGCGTGGAGCGTGGTGCCGATGGTGGACAGGGCACTCGGGTCGAGCGCCTGGCCGTAGCGAAATGCCACATCATAGGTCATGGGGTTCTCCGGGAATCTCGAGCGGTTCCTCCGCTCGCGTCTCCGGCCCCCCTTCCCTCTCCCCGTCCGTGTCGCCGCGAGGTTGGCGCTCAGCGCGGTCGGTCACACCCAGTGCGCCGACAGGCGCGCGGCCCGATCGCGCGCGCAACATGGCCGGCATAGACACCGCAGGCCGCCCAATATGCCGCGAGCGGAGGTTTGCGGCTGCGCCAGCTCGCTTCAGCACGCTGCCTCGCATCCTGCTGGAGTTCGAGGAGCAGGTCGTGCAGCACGCCGCGTGTTTCAGGATCGAGCGCGCGCAGCCGTGCGACTGCGGGCAATGTGAGAATCGGATTGCGCACCTCGGCGCGGTTCGAGCGTGCGGTAACCCGCTCGGTGACGATGAAGGGTTGGGGCATAGTGGTTCCTCGGGCTGCAGGTGCTCACGCGCCTGTCGATCGCCCTTCCCCTTTTCCGTCTTTTCTTTGGCTGCGCGGCGGTCGTCCCGGAAGGCATCGTGCGCATCGGCCGTCGGGGCATGCTCAGCCCGTCATGCGCTCGCGATAGATGTCGGCAGCCCATTGCTCGATCCACGGGGCGGTGGTCTCGTCATGATCGAGGTCGCCGGATTCGATGAGTTCGCGGATTTGCTGCCGCGCTTCGGCAATCGCGGCCTCCCAGGGATTGTCGGGCGGCCCGGCATCCAGCGTCGGCGGCTGCATGGGAAGCTGGCGCTGCGGCTGGCGCAGGCGTGCATGCTGGGTGTGGACCCAGTGCTCCATATGATCGGCGACGACCGCGTCGGTCTTCGCGAGGTTATGGCGCCTTGCCGTGGTCCTGGCTGCGACCCCGTAAGCCTGGCTGTCGATCGAGGCGACGCGGTGGCGGAAGGCTGAAAGATAGGGGAGCGCTTCCCCTTTCACACCGAAAAGGTGCAGCCGCGTAAGGCGCGGGAGCACGCGGTCGAGATGATCGACGACTGCCATCAGACCTTCGGGCCCGTGGATAGGCCGCTTGCACATGGATCCGACGCCGACCAGTCCTGCCCGCTCGATCGTCAAGGATAGGGCCTCGGCGCAGCGCTCATAGTCGGACGGCAGGCGCCCCTGGATGACTGGCATGAAGGTGTCGAGGATCCCTTCGTCATCGCCGCGCAGGCGGCACTGGATATTGGCCCGGACGGTGCGCGATATGCGGTCGAGCACCTCGTCGCGGTCGCCGGCGACCTGATGCTCGACGCAATAGTCGAGGCTTGCCCACCAGCCGAATGGATAAGCCGCCGCAAGGCGGATATAATCGTCCACGGTCCACGGATAGCCGCCGTAGGTGACCATCGCGCTGAACCCGGCGCTGTCGAGGCAGAGGCTGTGGAGGCCCGCCGCGTTGGCGAGCGGGCGAAACGACCAGCCGGTCCATTCCCGCCAGCCGCGGCGTCTCGACCAGCGCGACAGGGCATTCGCCGAAATCAGGACGGGCTGCTGCAACCGCCTCGCCCGATCGAGCAGCTTGCCCTCGGACAGATGCGGCAGCCCGATCATGACCGCGATCGTACTCCGCTTGACCCTACCCGTGTTCATATTATGTTCCCCGCAAAAGGAGATTGCCGATGACCGATTCCGCCGCCCGCTATTTTGGCCATTTCGATCTGGACGTGACGCTGCGCGATGCGGCCCTGGATGAGCAGAACCGCCCGACCCGGCGGATGATCGCCAATGCGGCGATCGGCATGCATGTCGAGGACGCCTTTTATTCCGTCCGCGAACTTCGCGAGGCGGTGAGCTGGATCCACGAGGGCGAACAGGGCGGCAAGCGCAAGCTGGCCTCGATCCTCAGCAATCCGGCGGGCGATGACTTCCAGCGCTGTATCTATTTCTGCCTCGCGGGCCGCGGCGTGGTCGAGATGATCGATGATCTGATATGGCTGGAAGAGCTGCTCGAGGCGCGCGGACGGATCGCGGGCGAGATGCATCGCCGCAGGGTCAAGGCCCGGCCGCTTGTTCGGCCCTATGTGGCGGACGAGCCGGATGGCCCGGTCGTGTCAACCTCCGAGGATTTCCAGCAGGGTCAATCCTGGTGGGCCGATCCCGGGCTGAACGCCTGAAGCACGCGCGGCCGGCGTTTC
The DNA here is from genome assembly GCA_003240855.1 of Sphingomonas sanxanigenens. Taxonomy (GTDB): domain Bacteria; phylum Pseudomonadota; class Alphaproteobacteria; order Sphingomonadales; family Sphingomonadaceae; genus Sphingomonas_L; species Sphingomonas_L sanxanigenens_A. The sequence continues at coordinate 1,624 of QFNN01000050.1, read as the reverse complement.
GGTCGGGCGCCGGCCCTTGGTTTACCCTTGGGCCGGCGCCGGTTGTTTGGTGCCCGCCCTCAGCGTTTGCAGGTTAGCCGCTCGCCGCGGCGCCACCGGGCGGGTTCCAGCCAGCTTCCGGCGAAGGCACCGGCGCGCTGCCGCTGCGCTTCGGTGAACGCCGCCGTGTAGCGCGCCGAGCGTGCGGGATCGGACCGCAGATACTGCGGCTGCGGAATGGCGAGCCCGGCGGAGATCATGACTTCGCCGAGGTCTCTGCCATCTATCGAGACGGTGGCGACCGGGCGGCCGTAGCTCGAGTGCGAAGAGAGGATGATCTGCGCGTCACCGCCCCCCAAGGTGCGCGCGGCGAGATCCTGCGCGGCTTTCCCGCATTCCCAGCAGGCACCGGCGCGTTCGCATAACTGATGCCTTTCGAAGGCATCGACGCCGAGCAGGCGGAAGTCGGTGGCGACCGTATCGCCATCGAGGGCGCGCGCCTTGGCGCTGAACGAGGTGTCCTCGGCGGCATTGCTGGGCGAGCAGGAGGCTGACAGCAGGAGCGCCAGGACGATAAGGCGGTTCATGCGACCATTTCGAGCACGATGAGGCCCGACGGCGCCGGGTCGGTCGACACACGGAAGGGTTGCAGCGGGTCCGCGGTGCACAGGATGCTGACCCTTTCCTGGGAATGATCGAAAATCCGGCCCGCGACGCGCAAGGCGTTCTCGCGGCTGCAGAGCAATCCGCGCTTTGACGACAGGCTGTTCCTTTCGATGGCGATTGTCATGACATGATCCACTTCATCATGAGGATATACGGATTGGTGCTCAGGCGAACACCGTCTTGTGGATTTTGGTGACGGGCACGATCGACCAGGCCCGCTCCATGAGCCGGCTGATCCGATAAAAGCAGCCGTTGTCCGGGTCGCGCAGCATGAGACTGCGTTGGCGTTTGCAGACCACGAACTCCTGCGCGACGTGGCCGTCGGTGAAGGTGACCGGCTGCTCGAGCCGGATGCGGTCGCCGTCCGAGAGCTTGCGTGCGCGCCGGGCGATGTTGGCGCGGCACCGTTCGCGCCAGTCGAGCGCATGCTTGTTGTCGGTCGGCGAGAGGAGGTCGAGGATGGAAGCGGGACAGTCGGCTTCGCACGGTCCCATGTTTTCGCTCAGTCGGGTAGGATTGGTGCTGCTCAGAGAGTCAGCCCTGATCCCCCCGCCGAACCGCACGTGCAGCTTTCACTGCATGCGGCTCTCCGCTGCGACAACACCATTCATGTTCCGGCTATCGGGCAACTGGCCTCGATGGGTGTCGGCGTGGCAAAGGTCACACAGGACTTTCGTCCTGCGAGCCCGTGCAGCCTTCATCATCGTTGCTAGACCGTGGTGCTTAACATCGGCCAGCCCATCGACATGATGGACGTGACACGGCCGGTCCGTCCGCCCGCATGCCGCGCATTGCTTGGCATTCTGGCGATCGACCCAGTCGGTTCGTGAGTGCGAATAGATTTGCGTCCAAGGCGGGGTATCCACCTTGACCGGGTCAATCCATTCACGCTTCAGATCCATCAGCTTCCAGACTTTGACCGACCGAGGCTGGTCGTCAGCGACGTAGCCGACGCTATACTCCTGCCCCGACCTCATAC
>QFNN01000189.1 GCA_003240855.1 Sphingomonas sanxanigenens | reverse complement strand
GTCCGTGTAATGCGGTCCGGCCCGAACGAGCCTTCAGCACCCAGCGAGCAGGCGGACGGAGGGGAAGCGAACTGCGCCGGGTTCATGCGTTGAACAGTGCAGTCCACTCGCCCCAATGCATCGTAGCTGGTTTGCGTAAGCGCCTGCGTTGCTCCTCCAGCGACCAGTTGGCTGCTGACGACCCGCTTGGCGCCATCATAACCGATGGTTTGGGATTGCAGCACGGTGAACGTGCCCAGATTCGTCGCGCCGCTCGGCACATTGCCGACATCGACCTGGATCGCGTCGCCATCGGCATCATAGGTTATCCGTTGGGCTCGTGGCAGAAGGCCGCCTGAGCCGTCCGGATCGGGACCAATCGCCCCGACCTTCTGGCGATCGGCATTGTAGATTGCCCAACTGGTATCTCCGCTGCCCGGCAAGGGGCCATCGACCGATATGGCGTTGCCAATCGAATCATAACCTATGGTCGTGGTGGCGGTGAGCGATCCATCGCCTGCGCCACCGCTGATGGTCGTGGGCAAAAGATTCCCGCCAGTGAAGCTGGTGGTCGTCATCGTCTCGTCAGATGTCCCCGTGCAGCTGGCGGTCGTGCGGCATGACGAGGTGCTCGTCTGGCGATAGATGCCGCCATAGCTGGTATAGCCGTACCGCGTTTCAGGGCGCACGCCACCACTCGCCGGAGCCGGCAAAGTAACGCTCAATGTGCCCCCATGCGTCGCATCATAGTTATAGTTGGTTACGTTGCCGCCGGCATCAGTTGACGTTGTGGGCTTGTTGCAGATGACCGGATTTGCGCAGGAAGCGGGATAACTCGCCTGATAGGACGTAATTGAGCCGACGCTTCCCTTTGCAAAATTGGTGATGCTCGTGACATTGCCGCGCCCGTCATAGGCATATTGGGCCTTGTTTCCCTCAGGGGCCTGAGCCGTCAGCAGGCGGCCGGCGCCGTCATAAGTGTAAGTCGTCGTGCGATTGGTGCGGTCCTTGTAAGTTAGCAGCTGGCTGATTGCTTCGTTGGCGGTGGCGATCGATTGGTGCCCCAGCGGATCGGTGACTGTTGTGGTCACCGTGCCGCTTCCAACTCCGGCCCGTGCGTAGGACCAGGTCTGCCCATCCTGGGCATAGGTAAGACTGTTGCCCGCCAGATTGAGCGTAACGACGACATTATCGGTCGAACTGGTCGGCCGGCGGATCGAGTAGATCGGATTGCTCGTGCCCGAGTATGTATAGCGCCAGACGCCGCCGCCAGGCATGGTGACGAGGAGAACGCCGCTTCCACCACTCGCCAGCGTCACCGTGGGCCAGTTGCCGGTCAGCGTGCAGCTGAACGCATTGGGGTCGCAGGCTTCGACGGTCGTGTTGATGCCCTTGACGCCGGTGAGGTTCAGCCACTGGTCGCTGTTGTTGCGGATCAGGCCATTGTCGTTCCAGACATCGACATAATCGTTCTGGTAGTAATAATGGAGCTGATAGCCTGTGTTGTTGCTGACCGCCTGGATGCGCTTGCGCGTCTGCTGGTCGGCAATGCTGCAGTCGATGATCGACTGCGGGCTTATTGTCGTAGAGGCACTGGCCGCGCTGGTGTCTGACGAGGTCTGCGCGCTGTTCTCGCTACCGCTGGCAACCAGCTGGTTCGAAAGCTTGGTGCAATATGTAACGCTGGCCCAACTGATCGTGATCTGATCGCCCGAGGGATA
>QFNN01000188.1 GCA_003240855.1 Sphingomonas sanxanigenens | reverse complement strand
GGGTGCAGTTCATATCCGTTTTGAAAGGGCGATGGCTGCGCGGCAGCCGAGCCGGATCGCGCCGTAGAGCAGCGGATAGGCCGGCGCACGCTCCGCCCCTGCGGCCAGCGCGGTATCGCGATGCTCGACTTCCTCGGCGCGGAAATCGGCGATCGCCTCCGACAGTGCGGGATCGCTGTCGCCGAGCTGTTCAAGCTGCTCGCCATAATGATTGTCGATTTCGGTCTCGATCGCGGCGGTGCAGGCCATGGCGGCTTCCGGCCCCATCGCCGCCGTCACCGCGCCGAGCGCAAAGCCCGCCACGTCCCAAAAGGGCTGGAGCAGGGTAGGGCGCACGCCGCGTTCGGCGATCATCGCGTCGAAATGGGCGCGGTGGCGCTCTTCCTGCGCGGCCATGCGCGCGATCGAGCGGGCCATGGGGTGACGATCGCCCATCACCGCGAGTTGCCCCGCATAGATGCGCGTCGCGCCATATTCGCCCGCCTGATCGACGCGCAGCATCGATGCGGCGTCGGCTCTGCGCTCTCCGGGTCTGGTCATGCGCGCCTGCTCCTCCGGCCCAGCAGGATGAAGATGGCTGCGGCGGAGGCAAGCGAAAAAATGGCGTTGAACCCCGCGAGCGAGATGCCGAACAGCGTCCATTGCGCCTGATCGCAGCGGATCAGCGGCGTCGCCATGATGTTGGCGAGGATGTCTGCCGAGTGCTTGCCTGCCTCGGGCGCGACCGAGCAGCGCGTGACGCCTTCCCACCAATGATATTCGACGCCGGCATGGAAAACGCCGAGCGCGCCGCTGACCATGATCGCGATCCCGGCGAGCAGGACGAGCGGGCGACTGACCGGCCCCTTGCGAAACAGAATGGCGAGCAGCGCCAGCGCGATCGCCGCCATGTGCGGCCAGCGCTGCCACCAGCACATTTCGCACGGATAAAGGCCGAAGCCATATTGCGAGACATAGGCGCCGCCGAGCAGCAGCACGGGCATGACGAACGCGATCAGCCGCGCGGTCGAAAGGGAAGGAGAGTTCATCAACCTGCCTGTCTTGCGCGCCCGGCGCACACGCCGGGCGGGCCTGATGTTCAGCGCTTGCCGGCGCTTGCGGTGCGGGTCTGCGCCGGCGGCAGCGCGCCGATCCGGCGGACCGTTTTCAGCGCATAGTCGAGCTGGAAGTCGTCGATCTTCGCCTTCTTCAGATCTTCAGCCGTGGCGGTGAAGCGCGGATCGGTCTTGGTGTCGTCTTCCAGCACGCTGTTGTCGACCTTCGCCTCGTTGATCAGATGACGGCGCAGATCGTCCTCGCGGAAGCGCGGGCGCGTCTTGTAATCGGGGTCGGAAAGCTGAGGCACCTTGATGTCGGGCTCGATCCCGCCTTCCTGAACCGAGCGGCCCGAGGGCGTATAGTAGCGCGCCGTGGTGAGGCGCAGTGCGGTGTTCTGGGTAAGCGGCAGCAGCGTCTGCACCGATCCCTTGCCGAAGCTGCGTTCGCCCATGACGAGCGCGCGATGCTGATCCTGCAGCGCGCCCGCGACGATCTCCGCCGCCGAAGCCGAGCCGGCATCGACGAGGACGATGATCGGCAGGCCGTGCGAATCGTCGCCGGGTTTGGCGTAGTAGCGCTCGATATCGCCCTTCTCGCGGCCGCGCTGCGAAACGATCTCGCCATGATCCAGGAAGGCGTCCGACACCTCGACCGCCTGATCGAG
>QFNN01000049.1 GCA_003240855.1 Sphingomonas sanxanigenens | reverse complement strand
CTGACGCATCCTGATGGATGGCGATGAGGCAGGGGACGCCGCCGCCGCGCACATATTCGCTGCGCACCGTATGGCCCGGCCCCTTGGGCGCGATCATGATGACGTCGATGTCCGCAGGCGGCTCGATCAGCCCGAAATGGACGTTGAGGCCATGGGCGAAGGCGAGCGCGCTGCCCGGCTTCATATTGCCCTTGATGTCGGCTTCGTAGATCGCGGCCTGATGCTCGTCGGGGGCGAGGATCATCAGGATGTCGGCCCATGCCGCCGCTTCCTTGTTGGGCAGCACCTTGAAGCCCGCGCCTTCGGCCTTTGCGGCCGAGGCCGAGCCGGGGCGAAGCGCAATCGCGACTTCGCCGACGCCGCTGTCGCGCAGATTCTGCGCATGGGCATGGCCCTGGCTGCCATAGCCGAGGATGGCGATCTTCTTGCCCTTGATCAGGCCCAGATCGGCATCGCGATCATAATAGACACGCATGAAATTGCTCCCTTGGAAGAAATGAAGGGCCTCGACAGGTTCAGCCCGAAAGGTTGGTGTTGAGAGGCCCCGGACTCAGCCCCGTTCGGACTGAGCCGGCCGAAGCCCGTTTCCGCTTTTGCTATGCCGGATCGCGTCCCCGCGTGATGGCGACGATGCCCGTGCGCGCGACCTCGACCAGGCCGACCTCGCGCATCAGCTCGACAAACTTGTCGATCTTCTCGGTCGCGCCGGTCACTTCAAAGACGAAGCTGCTCGTCGTCGCATCGACCACGCGCGCGCGATAGACGTCGGCGAGGCGCAGCGCCTCGATCCGGTGATCGCCCGCGCCCGCGACCTTCACCAGCGCCAGTTCGCGTTCGACATGCGGGCCGTGCGCAGTGAGATCGAGCACCTTGTGCACGGGGACCAGCCTGTCGAGCTGGGCGATGATCTGTTCAAGGACATGCGCCGAACCGCTCGTCACGATCGTGATGCGGCTGATCTTCTGATCCTCGGTGATGTCGGCCACCGTGAGGCTTTCGATATTATAGCCGCGCGCGGTGAACATGCCCGCGATGCGCGCGAGGATGCCCGCCTCGTTATCGACGGTGACGGACAGGGTGTGGCGCTCGACGGTTTCCTGACGGATGTGCATCACGCTTGCTCCCGGTGCGGCGACAGGGTGCCGATCATATCGAAATGCCATCCATCCTCGCGCCAGCGGCGGATGTTGACCGCGAGGCCGAGAATGCGGCGATCGAGGCTGTCGAGGACTTCGCCGTCATAGCGGGGCGAAACGAGGACGCGATTGAAGCTTTCGTCCCCCAGGCGCCAATATTTGTTGAAATGCACGATCCATTCGCTTTCATATTCGGGTGTCTCGGTCCAGCCGATCAGGTCGCTGGCGCCGTTCGTCGCCTCGAAATAATAGGGCTCGGCGACATGAAGATGCAGAGCCCGGCGGGTCATCACACCAGCGCTTTCGCCTCATCGTCCATTTCGCCGGATACTTCCGCCTGATCGAGGATCATGTCGGTATGCGCGGCTCCGGACGGGATCATCGGGAAGCAGTTGGCGAGCTTGGCGACGCGGCAGTCGACGAGCACGGGGCCGTCGGCGGCGAGCATCGCGGCGATGCCGTCGTCAAGCTGATCGGGGCCCTCGATGCGGATGCCCGTCCAGCCATAGGCCTCCGCCAGCTTCACGAAATCGGGGAGCGCGTCGCTATAGCTTTCCGAATAGCGGCTGCTGTAGGTCAGTTCCTGCCACTGGCGGACCATCCCCATATATTCGTTGTTGAGGATGAACAGCTTGATCGGCAGGCGATATTGCGTGGCCGTGCCCAGTTCCTGGATGTTCATCTGGATCGAGGCTTCGCCCGCAATGTCGATGACCAGCGCCCTGGGGTTGCCGAGCTGCGCGCCGATCGCGGCGGGCAGGCCATAGCCCATCGTGCCGAGCCCGCCCGAGGTGAGCCATTTGTTCGGCCCCTCGAAGTGGAAATGCTGCGCGGCCCACATCTGGTGCTGGCCGACCTCGGTGGTGATGATCGGCTGCCTGTCCTTCGTCGCTTCCCACAGCGCGCGGATCGCATGCTGGGGCATGATCTCCTGCTTGGACGGGGGGTAGGACAGGCTCTTCTTCGCGCGCCAGCCGTCGATGCGACGCCACCAGGCCGACAGATCGGGCTTTGGATGCTGGCGCGCCTTCCAGACGCGGACCATGTCCTCCAGCGCGTGGCCGACATCGGCGACCAGCGCCAGATCGACGCGGACATTCTTGTTGATCGACGAGCGATCGATATCGACGTGGATCTTGCGGCTGTTGGGGCTGAAGGCGTCGAGCCGGCCCGTCACGCGATCGTCGAAGCGCGCGCCGAGGCACAGCATCAGATCGCAGTCGTGCATCGCCATATTGGCTTCGTAGGCGCCGTGCATCCCCAGCATCCCCAGCCATTGCGGCGATGAGGCGGGGAGGGCGCCCAGCCCCATCAGCGTCGAGGTGACGGGCGCGCCGCTGATCCGCGCCAGTTCGCGCAGCAACTGGCTGGCGGCGGGGCCAGCGTTGATGATGCCGCCGCCGGTGTAGAGGATCGGGCGCTCGGCCGCGGCCAGCATGTCGACGGCCTGCTCGATCAGCGCCTGATCGGCCTTGACCTGCGGGCGATAGGTCTTGTGCTGGATCGCGCCGGGCTTCGCATAAGTCGCTGTCGCGACCTGGACGTCCTTCGGGATGTCGATGACGACGGGGCCGGGGCGGCCTGATGTGGCAATGTGGAACGCCTCGTGGATCAGGCTGCCGAGCTTGGCAGGATCCTTGACCAGATAATTATGCTTGGTGACGTGGCGCGTGATGCCGATCGTGTCGGCTTCCTGAAAGGCGTCGGTGCCGATCAGATGCGTCGCGACCTGCCCGGTGATGACGACCATCGGGATCGAATCGAGCAGCGCATCGGTGATGCCGGTGACCGCATTGGTCGCGCCCGGACCCGAGGTGACGAGGACGACGCCCGGCTTGCCGGTCGAGCGGGCATAGCCCTCCGCCGCATGCGTCGCCGCCTGTTCGTGGCGGACGAGGATGTGGCGAATCCGCTTCTGCTTGAACAGCGCATCATAGATCGGAAGCACCGCGCCGCCCGGGTAGCCGAAGATCACTTCGACGCCCAGATCGGTCAGAGCCTCGACCAATATATCTGCGCCACTCAGTTCGCGTCCCATTGTCTTTCCTTACGGCCGAATCCTTGTCGCGCCGCCGGCCGGCGAACGCAAGCGCGCCGCCTATTGACATGAAACGGACGTGTCAACGTCTAATGATGTAATTTCGTTATAAAATGCGAAATGAAATCGTCATTCAATTGCTCGATCCGCGGCCAGTCAGCCGGGGGCTGGTTGCGGAACCAGGTATATTGGCGTTTGGCATATTGCCGCGTGGCGAGCTGGCCGGCGGCGATGGCGGCGGCGCGATCGATCCCGCCGTCGATCCAGCCGGCGATCTCGCGCACGCCGATCGCGCGCATGACGGGCAGGTCGGGCGCAAGGCGGCGGGCGCGAAGGCGCTCGACCTCCGCGACGCCGCCGCCATCGACCATCGCCGCGAAGCGCGCGTCGCAACGCGCGAACAGCCAGTCGCGATCGGGCAGGAGAATGGCGGCGGCGATCGCGATGCGGTCGCCGATCCCGCCTTCGCGCGCGGCCTGCCAGGCGGCGAGCGGGTGGCCGGTGGCGCGCACGACTTCCAGCGCGCGGGCGACGCGGGTGGTGTCGGCGGGATTGAGGCGGCGCGCGGCTTCCGGATCCTCGCGCGACAAGGCTTCATACGCTTCGGCGACGGCCAGCGCACGAACGGCGGCGCGGACTTCGGCGTCGATTTCGGGCACCGGCGCGATGCCGTCGATCAGCGTGCGCAGATAGAGTCCCGTGCCGCCGACGAGGATGGGGAGGCGGCCCTCCGCATGCGCGGCGTCGATCTCCGCCGTCGCCTCGGCCGCCCAGCGCGCGGCGGAGCAGGCCTCTGACCCGTCGACATGGCCGAACAGGCGGTGAGGCGCCTCCGCCATCTCGGCCTCCGACGGGCGTGCGGAGAGGACGCGCAGATCGGCGTAAACCTGCGAGGCGTCGGCATTGATGATCGTCGCAGGGGCGCGGCGGGCGAGGGCGAGCGCAAGCGCGGACTTGCCGCTGGCCGTCGGCCCTGCGATGAGCGCGACCTTCGGACGCTTTGGGGACACAGCCTTGTTCATCGTCACGCTGATAGCATCGGAACATCTTTCGCAGGGCGATATTTCGGCGGCCGCGGACAGGATCGCGGCGGCGGGGGCGTCGCCGGGCGCGATCGCGATGATCGACGAAGGCAAGGCGGCGGACCTGAGCTTCTCGGGCGATCCGGCGGCGGTGCGCGGCGCGCTCGAACATGCGATGACGGGGGGCGACGTGATCGTCCAGCCGCTCGCGGGGCGCGAGAAGAAGCTGATCGTCGCCGACATGGATTCGACGATGATTACCGTCGAGTGCATCGACGAACTGGCCGACTATGCCGGGCTGCGCGCCGAGATTTCGGAAGTGACCGAGCGGGCGATGCGCGGCGAGCTGGATTTCGAAATGGCGCTGGATGCGCGCGTCGCGCTGCTCAGGGGGCTGGACGAAAGCGTGCTGGCGCGCTGCTATGACGAGCGGGTGCGGATCATGCCCGGCGCGCGCGCGCTGGTGCGGACGATGCGCGCGCGCGGCGCGACGGCGTGGCTCGTCTCGGGCGGGTTCACCGCCTTTGCCGATCGCGTGGCCGAGGCGATCGGCTTCGACCGGGCGATCTCGAACCGGCTGGGCATCGCCGGCGGCGCGCTGGACGGCAGCGTCCATCGGCCCATCGTGGGCGCGGAGACCAAGCGCCAGGCGCTGGGCGAGGCGCTGGCGCTGACCGGGCACGAACGCGCGCTGAGCCTCGCGGTCGGCGACGGCGCCAACGACATTCCGATGATCCGCGAGGCGGGGCTTGGCGTCGCCTATCACGCAAAGCCCGCAACCGCCGCCGCCGCGGCCGCGCGCGTCCAGCATGGCGATCTGAGCGTGCTGCTCTACGCTCAGGGAATCGCGCGGGCGGACTGGGCGTCCGACGCGGCGTGAGGCGCATGCGGCGGTCGCCCCCTTCCGCGCGCCCTAAACCTTCGGACGCTGGCCTGCCGCAGGACGGCGACTATGATGCGGCCCGATGACCAGCGCAGAGGCCGCATGATGAACCCGTTTCCGCAGGATATTTTCACCGAACCGAGCAACGTCAATCCCGATACGCTCGCCAATCTCGGCCCGCTGGCGCGGCTTGCCGGGCGGTGGGAGGCGGAAAAAGGCGTCGACATCAACCCCAAGGCCGATGCGCCCGAACGCCGCGTGTTCATCGAGAGGATCGCCTTCGATGCGATCGACCCGCAGGCCAACGGGCCGCAGCTCTTCTACGGGCTGCGCTATCACACGCATATCACCACGCGCGAGGAGGATATCACCTTCCACGATCAGGTCGGCTACTGGCTGTGGGAGCCGGCGACGGGGCTGATCCTGCAGACGCTGGCGATCCCGCGCGGGCAGGTGGCGCTGGCCTCCGGACAGGCGAAGCCGGGCGACGACAGGCTGTCGCTGAGCGCGACGCGCGGCCAGACCGATTATGGCATCTGCTCGACCGCCTTCCTTGAATATGGCTTCCGCACCGACAGCTACAGCATCGACATCAGTTTCGACGGCGACGACGCCTGGAGCTACGACATTCGCACGATGCTGCTGGTCCATGGCCGGCCCGATCCGTTCGAGCATCACGACGCCAACCGTCTGCGCCGCGTTGCGCCGGGGCGGCCCAATCCGTTGAAGCAGATACTCGACCGGCGGGCGCGGAAAGGTTAGGCGGGGCCTGGCCAGGCGCGGTTTGTCTCACAGGACATTTGCGGCTTGCAGAATCGGGCTCGGGCCGCTTCCCTTCGCGGCGCACGAGCGACGGAAGGAGCGTAAATGTCAGCATATAGTGAAGCTTATGCCGCGCGGGTGATGAGTGCGGATGCGGCGGTGGGGCTCATTGCTTCGGGTTCGCGCATCGCCATGGGGCTTGCGGTGGCGGAGCCGCCGGCGCTGCTCGCTGCGCTGGCCGAGTGCGCCGGGCGCGGCGCGGTTTCGGGCCTGTCGCTTTATTATCTGCTGTCCAGCGTCAATGCCGCGCCGGTGCTGCGGCTCGACCTGCGCGACCGGATCCGGCCGGTCAGCCTGTTCCACGGCGCGATCGAGCGCGCGCTGGACAAGGAAGCCGCAGCCAGGGGGCTGCCGCCCGTCGACTTCATTCCCACCGCCTTCAGCGAAGCGCCGCGCGTGCTGAGCCAGATCGTCGATGTCGACGTGCTCGTCACCACCGTCGCGCCGATGGACGAGGAGGGCTGCTTCAGCCTCGGCACCAATACCGATTATGCGCTGGCGGCCTCGCAGAGCGCGCGTCAGGTGATCGTCGCGGTCAATCCGGCGATGCCGCGCGTCGCGGGCAATTGCCGCATCCCGATCGACCGGGTGACCGCGATCGTCGAGAATCCGCGCCCGCTGGTCGAGGCGCCGCCGGCGGCGATCCGCGATACCGACGTGACGATCGGGGCGCTGATCGCCGACATGGTGGAGGATGGCGCCTGCCTGCAGATGGGCATTGGCGCGCTGCCCGACGCGGTGTGCGCCGCGCTTGCCGATCGCCGGCACCTCGGCATCCATACCGAGCTGATGACGCCGGGGCTGGCGGCGTTGATGCGCCAGGGGGTGATCGACAACAGCCGCAAGTCCATCAACACGGGGCGCAGCGTCTTTACCTTCGCGATGGGCGACAAGGCGCTCTACGATTATCTCGACGGCAATCCGGCGTTCGAGGCGCACCCGGTCGACTATGTGAACGATCCCGCCGTGATCGCACGCAACGACAGGATGATCTCGGTCAACGCGACGCTGGAGATCGACCTGCAGGGCGCGTGCAATTCCGAATCGCTCGGCGGGGCGCAGTATAGCGCCGCAGGCGGCCAGCTCGATTTCGTGCGCGGGGCCGTGGCCTCGAAGGGCGGCAAATCGATCATCGCCTGCCATTCGACGGCGGCGGGCGGCAAGGCGTCGCGCATCGTTCCACGCCTGACCGGGCCGGTGACGACGCCGCGCAACGACGTGCAGTATGTCGCCACCGAATATGGCGTGGTCAATCTGCGCGGCCTTTCGCTCGCCGAGCGGGCGAAGGCGCTGATCGGCATCGCTCACCCCGATTTCAGGGAAGCGCTGGCGCGCGAGGCGTTCGGGGCGGCGGCGTAAGCGCGCCGGCCGGCCCGTCCTCAATTGTCGGCGGGGGCGGTCGTCCAGCCGAGGCGGGGAATGGTGATGGAGCGGCGGCCTGACAGATCGACGCGCGTCACGATCAGGTCGCGGCCCTCCATATAGCTGATTACGCGGCGCGCGCGCCCCAGCGAACTGGTGCCATAGCTGTGGGCGATCGCTTCGTCGCCCGGCGCCGGTTCGCCTTCGCGCGCGGCGCGGGCGATGAGCAGGAAAGCGCCCAGCATATCGTCCGGCACATCGCGCGCGGCGTCGAGCGCGGGCGCCCATTCGCCGTCCAGCCCCTCGAAAATGCCTGCGCGCGCGGCGGCGAGGCGGCGCGTGAAGGCGCTGAGATCAATGGGCGGACGCCGCAACCCGTTCATCCGGCAGCGAACCTGGAAATCCTGGAACAGCACCGAGGCTGAGCGCCCGGCGGCTTCGGCATCCTCGACGATGGCGCGCAGCGCCGCAGCCATCACCGCCTCGCGGTCGACCGGCTCGGCCTCGGGCTCGTCGGCTTGCGGCGCGACTGACGTCTGGGCGAGCAGCATGTCGAGCGAGGGCGGCGGGGCCGGGCGCGGAAGCGGATCGAACAGCGAGGGCGCGGGCGGCTCCTCGATTCCCGCCAGCAAGAACTCGCGCATATCCTCGGCGGGCGTGGCCTGCGGCAGGGGGACGAGCACCGGGCTGCCGCTGCGCGCCGCCGTCTCGACCGCGCCGATCCTGATCTGGATGGGCCGCCGCGCGATCGCGGGGCCAAGACCGAGGAACGTGCCGCGCGACAGATCGCGGATCGTCTCCGCCTGGCGGCGTTCCATGCCGAGCAGGTCGGCGGCGCGCGCCATGTCGATGTCGAGGAAGGTGCGGCCCATCAGGAAATTGCTCGCCTCCGCCGCGACGTTCTTCGACAGCTTGGCGAGGCGCTGGGTGGCGATGACGCCGGCCAGCCCGCGCTTGCGCCCGCGCGACATGAGGTTGGCCATCGCGCCCAGCGACAGGCGGCGCGCTTCGTCGCTGACTTCGGCCCCCGCGGCGGGGGCGAAGATCTGCGCTTCGTCGACGACCACCAGCGCGGGGAACCAATGTTCGCGCGGGGCGTCGAACAGCCCGGCGAGGAAAGCGGCGGCGCAGCGCATCTGTCCGTCCATCTCCAGTCCTTCGAGGCTGAGGACGACCGATGTGCGATGTTCGCGGCAGCGCGCGGCGAAGCGGGCGATCTCGTTGGCCGAATAGTCGACGGCTTCGACCGCGACATGGCCGTAACGATCGGAAAGGGTGACGAAATCGCCCTCGGGATCGATCACGATCTGCTGAACCTGCCCCGCGCTGCGTTCGAGCAGGCGGCGCAGCAGGTGCGACTTGCCCGAGCCGCTATTGCCCTGGACGAGCAGGCGCGTCGCGAGCAATTCCTCCAGATCGACGAAGGCCGTATCGCCCGCGCCGTCGATCCCCATGTCCACCTTGAACGTCATAGGCGAAGCCCATGCGCGAAGCGGGGCGGGGTCGGCAAGCAGTCTGTTCGGGGAAATCCGGCTATCGCCCGATCCGGCGCTCAATCGCCTGCGAAGGTGAAGGCGGAAAGGCCGCGCTCGCGATCGTCGATGGTCAGCGCGCGGGCGGCGGGCGGTTCGGATCGCTGGGCGCAATCGGCGCGCGCGCAGTCGCGGCAGCCAAGCCCGATCGGCGTCGCGGGGCCGGCGGCCGCGTCGATCCCGCGCGCGGCGGCGAGCGGCGCGGCAAGGCCTGCTTCGATCCCCAGCCCGATCGCGAAGATCGCATCGCTCCGCCCCGCGCTTGCGGCCTGCGGGCGGACGGTGCGCGATAGCAGGAACCAGCGCTTCTCATCCTCAAGCTCGACCATCTGGGTGACAAGTTCGCCCGGGCGATCGAAGGCGGCATGGATCGACCAGAGCGGGCAGCGGCCGCCGGCTTCGGCGAGCGGCGATCCCGATGCGCCGCCATAACGTTTGGAAACCTGCCCCGCGCGGTCGATCCTGAGCATGAAGAAAGGAAGGCCGCGCGCGCCGACGCGCTGTAGCGTCGTCAGCCGGTGCGCGACCTGCTCGAACCCGGCGCCGAAGCGGCGCTGGAGCAGGGCGATGTCATATCCCGTCGTCTCGCAGGCGCGCAGGAAGCGGGCATAGGGCATCATCACGGCGGCGGCGAAATAGGCGGCCAGGTGGCGGCGATAGAGGCGTTCGGGCACGCGGTCGCCAAAGGCCGCGCCGCGCGCCAGCGCCTCTATCTCGGCGCGCGCCTCGATCTGGGCGAGCTGATAGGCAAGCGCGAAGCTGCGCGAGGCGGGATCGAGCAGCTCGGACAATTGAAGCTGGCGGGCGTGGAGATCGAGGCGGCACAGCTTGTCCGGCATCACCTCGACAGGGAGGATGCGGATGGCGAGCTGATGCCTGACGCGCAGCCGCTCCGACAGCGCGCCATAAAGGTCGCCCGCGCCAAGGCGCAGTTCGTCGGCAATGGCTTCGGCGGCGGCGTCCAGATCGGGATAATGATTGCGCCAGCGCGCAATCTCTCGGCGGACGGCGTCGACCGGATCGGCCTGGCCGGCAACCGGCGCGGCCCCGCCGGTGCGAAGCGCGTCAAAGGCGCGCGCGAAGGCTGCGGCGCCGCCGGGCGCGGCGGCCAGCCATTCCTCCACCTCGCTGCGATCGACTTCGAGATCGCCGAACATGGGATCGGCCAGGCGACGGCGAATCGCCTCGGCCCCGCCGCCCGGATCCCCCGCCGAAAGGCTGCGCGGATCGAAGTCGAAACTTTCCGCCAGCTTCAGGATCAGCGCGGCGGACAGAGGGCGCTGATTGCGCTCGACAAGGTTGAGATAGCTGGGGGAGATGCCCAGCATCTCGGCCATCGCCGCCTGCGTCACCCCCGCGCCGCGCCGCAGCCGCCGCACCGCATGCCCCGCGAATATCTTCCGCTCCGCCATGCGCTAGCCTGTAATTTAATTTACAACTTTACACAAGATTGCCCGGGATCGCGCACCCGAACACGCCAAATCCTGCCGATAACACGCGCGAATCGCGTCTGCTATGCGTATCCGGCCTTCATCCGACGGGCGGGGTTGCCCGGATTTTGTGAAGGATTAACCAATGTCGAGCTTCTCCGATCTGATCGCGGCTCCCGAAGGGCGCTTCAACGGCATCAACCGCACCTACACGCCGCAGGATGTCGAAAAGCTGCGCGGCTCCTTCCCGATCGAACATACGCTGGCGCGTCGCGGCGCGCTGAAGCTGTGGGAGCTGCTCAACACCGAGGATTATATCAACGCCCTCGGCGCGCTCAGCGGCAATCAGGCGATGCAGATGGTCCGCGCCGGGCTGAAGGCGATCTATCTGTCGGGCTGGCAGGTCGCCGCCGACGCCAACACCGCGGGCGCCATGTATCCCGATCAGTCGCTCTACCCCGCCAATGCCGGGCCGGAACTGGCGCGCAAGATCAACCGCACGCTCCAGCGCGCCGACCAGATCGAACATAGCGAGGGCGGAGCGAAGCGCGACTGGTTCGTGCCGATCGTCGCCGACGCCGAAGCGGGCTTCGGCGGTCCGCTCAACTGCTTCGAGATCATGAAGGCCTATATCGAGGCGGGCGCCGCCGGCGTTCACTTCGAGGATCAGTTGGCCTCGGAAAAGAAGTGCGGCCATCTGGGCGGCAAGGTGCTGATCCCGACGCAGGCGCATATCCGCAACCTGAACGCCGCGCGCCTCGCCGCCGACGTCTGCGGCGTGCCGACCGTCCTCGTCGCCCGCACCGATGCGGAGAGCGCCAAGCTCATCACCTCGGACATTGACGAGCGCGATCACGAGTTCCTGACCGGCGAGCGCACCCCCGAAGGCTTCTTCCGCCTGAAGGACGGCACCGGCGTCGATCACTGCATCAAGCGCGGCATCGCCTTCGCGGAACATGCCGACCTGCTGTGGTGGGAGACGAGCCACCCGAACCTCGAGGACGCAAAGCGCTTCGCCGAAGCGGTGCAGAAGGCCCATCCGGGCAAGCTGATGGCCTATAACTGCTCGCCCAGCTTCAACTGGGAAGCCAAGCTCGACAAGGACACCATCGCCAAGTTCCAGCGCGAGCTGGGCGCGATGGGCTACAAGTTCCAGTTCGTGACGCTGGCGGGCTTCCACCAGCTCAACCACGGCATGTTCGAGCTGGCGCGCGGCTACAAGGATCGCGGCATGGCGGCTTATTCCGAGCTGCAGCAGGCCGAGTTCGCGAGCGAGAAGGACGGTTACACCGCGACGCGCCACCAGCGCGAAGTCGGCACCGGCTATTTCGACGCGGTGGCGACTGCGGTCGGCGGCGGCCAGGCCTCGACCACGGCGCTCGCAGAATCGACCGAGGCCGATCAGTTCAAGAAGGCGCACGCCGCCTGATCTGACCGAACTTTTCCTGGGGAGGAGAAGGCGCCCGCCGGTGGGAAACCACCGGCGGGCGTTCAGTTTCGGGGCCCCGGCGAAAGCCCGTGCGATAGCGCGGCCGGCGTCGTTGCGAGGGGGCAGCTCGCCCCGCCCGCAGGGACGCAGGCGGGTTCAGCGCTTGCCCAGCAGATCGAGCGACGCCGTGACCATCGCTTCGGTCGCGGTCGAGATGACGGCCTGGGCGTCGGGCGCCCAGCTCGAATTGTGGAGCGAGGGCAGCCTGGCGGGATCGCCGTTCACCGCATCCCACTTCGCCTGCGGCACGCCGCCGACCCAGAAGATCACGCTCTGGATATGCTGGGGATCGGCGAGGCGATATTGCGCGAAATCCTCGCTGACCATCGCGGGCTTGACGGCGCGGACCCGATCCTTGCCGAATTCGCCGAGGAAGGATGTCGCGATCCGGTTGGTCAGCGCTTCGTCGTTGAAGGTCGGATCGGCATAGGTGCCGAATTGCGTGACCACGGGCATCAGATCGTCGGGCAGCCCCGCCGCGATCGCCTCGCCGCGCGCGATCCGGCGGATGCCTTCAAGCAGCTTCGCGCGCGTTTCGGGGGCGTAGCTGCGCACGGTGAGCTGCAGCTTCACGCTGTCGGGGATGATGTTGTGCTTGGTGCCGCCATGGATCGAGCCGACGGTGACGACGACGGGATCCTGCGGATCGATCTCGCGCGAGGCGAGCGTCTGGAGCGCGCCGACGATGCGCGCGGCGAGCACGATCGGATCCTTGGTGGTCGCGGGCGCGGCGCCATGGCCGCCAATGCCCTTCACGACGATGTCGACCGAATCGACGGCGGCGAGCGCATAGCCCGGCGTGTAGCCGACGACGCCGGCCGGCAGCGAAGCCGAATCGTGGAAAGCCACGACATAGTCGGGCTTGGGAAAGCGCGTGAACAGGCCGTCCTTGATCATCGCGGTCGCGCCGGCGTTGATCTCCTCGGCGGGCTGAGCGATCATCACCAGCGTGCCAGACCAGCGGCCCTTGAGCGCCGCCATCAGCCGCGCAGTGCCGACCCAGGTCGACATGTGCGTGTCATGCCCGCAGGCGTGCATCACCCCGGTTTCCTGCCCGTCCGCGCCCGTCGCCTTGACGGCGCTGGCGAAGGGCAGGCCTGTCTGCTCGGTGACGGGAAGCCCGTCCATGTCGGTGCGCAGCATCACCGTCGGCCCTGCGCCGTTCTTCAGCACGGCGACGACGCCGGTGCCGCCGACCCCGGTGGTGACGGTGAAGCCCGCCTTGCGCGCTTCATCGGCCAGCCGCGCCGATGTTTTCACTTCCTGCGTGCTGAGCTCGGGCGACGCATGGAGCGTGCGGTAAAGCGTCATCAGCGACGGCATCTCCTTCGCCACATCGGCGCGCAGCGCGGCGTCGGGCTGGGATGTCGATTGGGCGATTGCAGGGGCGGCGACGGCGGCGAGAAGCAGGGGCAGGGCAAAGGCGCGCACGAAGGACTCCGGTCTATGATCGAAGCCGCCACCATCGGCGCTGGAGCGCGCGATGTGAAGAGGGCAGAATGACCCTGCCCCGATCCCAGGGAATATCGCGCTAGGCCTCGAGAGCTTCCAGCGCCTCGCTTGCTTCCATCCACTTCGCCTCGGCGCTGTCGATCCGGTCGGTGAGATCGGCCCGGCGTTTCATCAGCTCGGTCATCGTCAGTCTGGCGAGCGCGGCGTCGGCGCTGGAGGGATCGAACATCGCGCGATCGATCGCGCCGCGCTGTTCGTTGAGCTTCGCCAGTTCGGTCTCGGCGGCTTTCGCGGCCTTGCGCAGCTCCTGGCCTTTCCCGCGCGCCTCGGCGGCGGCGCGGCGGGCTTCCTTGCGATCGACTTTCTGCGCCTTGGCGGCCGCATTGTCCTTGCTGAGCACGAAGGCGATATAATCGTCCATCGACCCGTCGAACTCGGACGCCGTGCCGCTGTCGACGAGCACGAGCCGGTCCGCCGTCATCTCGAGCATGTGGCGATCGTGGCTGACGATCACCACCGCGCCCGAATAGGCGTTGAGCGCCTGCACCAGCGCCTCGCGCGCGTCGACGTCGAGGTGGTTGGTCGGTTCGTCGAGGATCAGCATGTGCGGCGCGTCGCGCGTGATGAGCGCCAGCGCCAGCCGCGCCCGCTCGCCGCCCGACAATCTGCCGACGAGCGTCGTGGCCTTGTCGCCCTGGAAGCCGAAGCGGCCGAGCTGGGCGCGCACCGCCGACTGGCTGGCGCCCTTCATCAGCGCGGTCATGTGCTGGAGCGGCGTATCGTCGCGGTCGAGCTCCTCGACCTGATATTGCGTGAAATAGCCGACGCGCATCTTGCCCGATGCAGTCATGCCGCCTTCCATCGGCGCAAGCTGGGCGGCGAGCAGGCGGGCGAGCGTCGTCTTGCCGTTGCCGTTGCGGCCGAGCAGCGCGACGCGATCGTCGGGATCGAGGCGCAGGTTGAGGCGCTTGAGGATCGGCGTCTCGCCATAGCCGACCGTCGCCATGTCGAGCGTGATGAGCGGCGGGCGCAGCGCATCGGGATCGGGGAAGTCGAAGCTGAGGCTGGGATCGTCGTGCAGCTCGGCGATCGGCTGCATTCTGGCGAGCGCCTTGGCGCGCGACTGCGCCTGCTTGGCGGTCGAGGCGCGGGCGGAATTGCGGGCGATATAGTCGCGCAGCTTCTCGCGCTCGGCTTCCTGCCTGGCGCGGGCCGAGGCGATCTGGGCCTGGCGCTCGGCGCGCTGGCGCTCGAACGCGTCATAGCCGCCGGGGTAGAGCGTCAGCTTGCCGCCGCCCAGATGCAGGACATGGTCGACGACATTGTTGAGGAAGTCGCGCTCATGGCTGACGAGCAGGATGGTCGCGGGATAGGATTTGAGGAAATCCTCCAGCCACAGCACGGCTTCGAGATCGAGATGGTTCGACGGCTCGTCGAGCAGCAGCAGATCGGGCTGCGAGAAGAGCAGGCTGGCGAGCGCGACTCGCATCTTCCACCCGCCCGAAAAGCTGCTGAGCGGCCGGTGCTGCGCCGCTTCGTCGAAGCCGAGGCCGACGAGAATCTGCGCGGCGCGCGACGGAGCGCTATAGGCGTCGATCGCGATCAGGCGGTCATGCACCTCGCCCAGCCGGTCGGGATCGTGGCTGGTCTCGCTTTCGGCGAGCAGGGCTGCGCGCTCGGTATCGGCGGCGAGGACGGTCTCGAACGGCGTCGCGTCGCCGTCGGGCGCTTCCTGCGCGATGTAGCCGAGGCGCGCGCCGCGCGGCATGTCGATCGATCCGGTGTCCGGCTCCAGCATCCCCGCGACCACGCGGACCAGCGTCGTCTTGCCTGCGCCATTGCGTCCGATCAGCCCGATGCGGCCGCGTGGGGGCAGGCTGGCGGTGGCGCCGTCAAGGATCGTGCGGCCGCCAAGGCGCACCGTGATGTCGCTGATATTGAGCATGGCGCGGCTCCCTAGCAGGGCGAGGCGAGAAGCCCAAGCCGGCTTGAGGCCGCCGGCGCGCTAAAGCCGGACACGGTTGAGGCGCAGCGCGTTGGTGACGACGGTGAAGGACGACAGCGCCATCGCGGCGCCCGCGAACATCGGCGAAAGCAGGATGCCGGCGACTGGATAGAGGACGCCTGCCGCGATCGGGATGCCGATGCCGTTGAACAGGAAGGAGAAGAAGAGATTCTGGCGGATGTTCGCCATCGTCGCGCGCGCCAGCCGCCGAGCGCGGACCATTGCGGACAGATCGCCGCGCGTCAGCGTCAGCCCCGCGCTTTCGATCGCGACATCGGTGCCGGTGCCCATCGCCACGCCGACATCGGCGGCGGCGAGCGCGGGCGCATCGTTGATGCCGTCGCCCGCCATGGCCACGCGCGCGCCGCCGGCCTTCAGCTCGGCCACGATCCGCGCCTTGTCCTCGGGGCGGAGATCGGCATGGACGGCGTCGATGCCGCCTATCGCGCGCGCGACGGCTTCGGCGGTGGCGCGATTATCGCCGGTCAGCATGACGACGCGCAGTCCTTCGGCATGGAGCGCGGCGATCGCTTCGCGCGCATCCGCACGGATCGGATCGGCGACCGCGATCAACCCCGCGCTGCGCCCGTCGATCGCGACCAGCATCACGCCCGCGCCGTCCTGCCGGTGACGTTCGGCCTGCGTTTCGAGCGGGGCGGGATCGGCGCCGACGCGGCGGAGTTGCGCGGCGTTGCCGACGACGACAGCCTTGCCGTCGACCAGGCCGCTGACCCCAAGCCCGGTTTGCGACTGGAAATCCGCGACGGCGGGGACGGCCAGATGCTTCGCGCCCTCGACGATCGCGCGCGCCAGCGGATGTTCCGACTGCGCTTCGATCGCGGCGGCCAGCGCCAGCAGCGTATCGGCGTCCACGCCGTCGACAGGCTCGACCGCGATCAGGCGCGGCTTGCCTTCGGTCAACGTGCCCGTCTTGTCGATCACCAGCGTATCGACGCCGTCGAGCGCCTGCAGCGCCTCCGCATTGCGGACGAGCACGCCGGCATGCGCGCCGCGCCCCGTGCCGACCATCACTGACATGGGGGTGGCGAGGCCGAGCGCGCAGGGGCAGGCGATGATGAGCACGGCGATGGCGTTGAGCAGAGCATGGCCGAAGCGCGGTTCCGGCCCGATCAGCAGCCAGACGATGAAGGTCGCGGCCGCAACCAGCACGACCAGCGGCACGAACCAGCCCGATACGCGATCGGCGACGGCCTGGATCGGCGCACGGCTGCGCTGGGCGGCGGCGACCATTGCGACGATGCGGGCGAGCATCGTATCGGCGCCCACCGCGCGCGCCTCGATCAACAGGCTGCCCGTGCCGTTCACCGTGCCGCCGGTCACGTCCGCGCCGACGCTCTTGAGGACGGGGGCGGGTTCGCCGGTGAGCATGGCTTCGTCGACGCTGGAGCTGCCTTCGAGGACGACGCCGTCGACGGGGACGGTGTCGCCGGGGCGGATGCGCAGCCTGTCGCCGGTCACGACCCGATCGAGCGGGACCTCCTGCTCATCGCCGCCGGGCGCGATGCGTCGTGCGGTTTTGGGCGCGAGGTTGAGCAGCGCGCGGATCGCCTGGCCAGTGGCGGCGCGGGCGCGCAGTTCCAGCACCTGCCCGAGCAGGACGAGCGCCACCACGACGCCCGCCGCTTCATAATAAACGGGAACCATCCCGGCGTGATCGCGGAAACCGGGCGGGAAAAGCCCGGGCGCAAGCGTGGCGACGAGGCTATAGAGGAAGGCCGCGCCCACGCCGAGCGCGATCAGCGTGAACATGTTGTAGTGGCGCGACCGGAGCGAGGCCCAGCCGCGCTGGAAGAAGGGCAGCCCCGCCCACAGCACGATGGGCGCGGCGAGCGCGAGCTGAACCCAGGCCGACCAGTGCGGCGGGACGATGTGGATTCCCAGCATCTCCGCACCCATCGAGACGAGCAGCAGCGGGACGGCCAGCACGCCGCTGACCCACAGCCGCCGGGTGAAATCGATCAGTTCCGGGTTCGCGCCTTCGTCCCCGGTCGGCGCTTCGGGTTCCAGGGCCATGCCGCAGATCGGGCATGATCCCGGCCCGGATCGCCTGATCTCCGGGTGCATCGGGCAGGTCCAGATCGCCCCCGGCGGCGCGGCCGGCGCCGGCGCGGCGGCCCGGGGATGGAGATAATGGGCCGGATCGGCGACGAACTTCTCGCGGCAGCGAGCGCCGCAGAAATGATAGGTCGCGCCGTCATGCTCGGCATGATGCGGCGTTTTTGCGGGATCGACCGTCATGCCGCAGACGGGATCCTTCACAGTCGCCGCCGCGCCATGATCGTGATGATGATCGTCCATCGTCGCCTCCCGTCGCGCGCAGGGCCGTGCGGGCCTCGCGCAGCCTCTAGCATATTAGCTTCAGTTTTTAAGGCGATAGCCCGTCTTAAAAATCCAGCGCAGGACGAGCAGGCACAGGAGCAGAAAGACGAAAGTGAGCGCCAGGCTGACCCCAACGTCGACATCGCCCCTGCCGTAGAAGCTCCAGCGGAAGCCGCTGACCAGATAGACCACCGGATTGAACAGGCTGACCGCGCGCCAGAAGGGCGGTAGCATGTCGATCGAATAGAAGGCGCCGCCAAGGAAGGTCAGCGGCGTGACGACGAGGGTAGGGACAAAGCTCAGCTTCTCGAAGCCGTCGGCCCAGATGCCGAGAATGAAGCCGAACAGGCTGAAGGCGATCGCGGTGAGTAGCAGGAAGGCGATCATCGCCATCGGATGCTCGATCCTGACGGGTACGAAGAAAGCCGAGGTGAGCAGGATGACGAGGCCGAGCACCACCGATTTGGTCGCCGCCGCCCCGACATAGCCGATGACGATCTCCACCGCCGAGACGGGGGCCGAAAGCAGCTCGTAGATCGTGCCCGTAAACTTGGGGAAGTAGATGCCGATCGAGGCGTTGGAGATGCTCTGCGTCAGCAGCGCCAGCATGATGAGGCCGGGAACGATGAAGGCGCCATATTCCACGCCGCCCACCTGCTGCATCCGCGATCCGATCGCGCCGCCGAAAACGACGAAATAAAGCGATGTGGTGATCACGGGCGCGGCAAGGCTCTGCCACAGCGTCCTGAGCGCGCGGTTCATCTCGAAACGATAGATGGCGCGGATTCCGTACCAGTTCATGCCGCGGCTCCCTCGCGTTCGGCCTGCGCGACAAGCTCGACGAAAATATCCTCCAGCGAGCTGCGCGTCATGTCGATGTCGCGGAACTGGATGCCCAGATCGGCCACACGGCGCAGGAAGGAGGGGACGCCGGTGCGTTCGGCATTGGCGTCGAAGGTGAGGACGAGGCCGTGGCCTTCGTCGATCAGCGCCGGTTTCCATTCGGCCAGTTCCGCCGGCACGGCGGCAAGCGGTTCGGCCAGGGTGAGGACCAGCCGGCGCTTGCCCAGCTTGGCCATCAGCGCCGCCTTTTCCTCGACGAGGATCAGGCGGCCGCGATCGATCACGCCGACGCGATCGGCCATTTCCTCGGCCTCCTCGATATAATGGGTGGTGAGGATGATGGTGACGCCCTTGTCGCGCAGTTCGCCGACGAGGTTCCACATATCGCGGCGCAGATTGACGTCGACGCCCGCCGTCGGTTCGTCGAGGAAGAGAATGTCGGGTTCGTGCGCCAGCGCCTTGGCGATCAGCACGCGGCGCTTCATCCCGCCCGACAATTCCATGATCCTGCTGTCGCGCTTGTCCCACAGCGACAGGTCGCGCAGCACTTTCTCGATGATCGCGGGGTTGGGCGGGCGGCCGAACAGCCCGCGGCTGAAGCGCACGGCGCCATAGACCGTCTCGAAGCTGTCGGTCGAAAGCTCCTGCGGCACGAGGCCGATCTTCATCCGGGCCGGCCGGGGCTCGCGCACCACATCGTGGCCGTCGACCACGACTTTCCCGGTCGACGGATTGACGATGCCGCAGATGATGCTGATCAGCGTCGTCTTGCCCGCGCCGTTGGGGCCGAGCAGCGCGAAAATCTCGCCCTTGCGGATTTCCAGGTCGACCATGTGAAGCGCCTTATGGCCCGACTTGTAGGTCTTGGAGATATTTTCAACGGTAATGATGGCGGACAAGAGCGAACCCCCGCGTCAGGACAAGGAGGCATAGCTAGGGAGCCGAAGGGCCGGCTCCAACCCCCATCCGGCCCGCAGCTTCCGGTGCGCTTTCGCGGCTGCGAAGGAGGTATGGCGCGGCGTGGTGGAAATGCCGGACCGACCGGGCGGGAAAGCTTTTATTTCCTGATGGTTCGTAGTTAACATTATTTTAACGCCTCAGGGGCTCCACTCATCGCGAATTGTGCTGCAACGCAGGAACCGTTCCGGCGGCCCGCCTTTGAACGCGTGGGCGAAGCTGGGGCTTCGTCTGCGGCGGCTCGGTCGGTCGTCGCTGTGCCAGTATGCTTAGAGGGGAATGAAAATGCTCAAGGCTCTCATCGCGACCGCCTTGCTCGCCGGCGCCGCCGGTGCGGCATCGGCGGCGACATTTGTCTTTGTGCCCGGCTCGGATGCGCTTCTGCCGAGTGAATCGATTGCCTATGATTTCAACAATCCCGGCGCCGACGGCCTTGTCACCGGCTCCAACTTCGCCTTCCTGACCGGCTCGTCGAGCCAGGGGGCGTTGCCCGCGGCGGGCGATGGAACGCGTTATCTGTCCGTACTGGGCGGCGGCACGGCGGTGATCGGCTTTGCCGGCCCGCTGAGCAGCTTCAGCCTGGATATCGGCTCGGTCGACAGCTATAATCTGATTACGCTCGCCTTCGTCGACGGGACCACGCAGAGCTTCAACGGTTCTCAACTGGTCGCGACCCCCGACGGCAACCAGACCGAGGACCGCACCAATGGCCGCTTCCGCTTCTTTGCCGATGCGGGGCAGACGATCACCGGCATTACGCTGATGTCGGGCAGCAATTCGTTCGAGGTCGACAATATCGCGGTGACTTCGGCCGTGCCTGAGCCGGCGACCTGGGCGCTGCTGTTCGGCGGCTTCGGCGCGGCGGGTCTGGCGCTGCGGGCGCGCCGCAAGCGGCAGAGCCAGCGCGTTCTCGCCTGATTATCCGATCCTGGTGACGCCCGCCGGC
>QFNN01000048.1 GCA_003240855.1 Sphingomonas sanxanigenens | reverse complement strand
CATGCGATGAACAAGGTGCTGAAGGACATCATCGTCCGCAGCCAGTCGCTGATGGGCAAGGACGCGCCTTATGTGCCGGGCTGGGATTGCCACGGCCTGCCGATCGAATGGAAGATCGAGGAACAGTATCGCGCCAAGAAGCTGAACAAGGACGACGTTCCCGCCGCCGAGTTCCGCGCCGAATGCCGCGCCTACGCCGAAAAGTGGGTCGACATCCAGCGCGAGCAGTTCAAGCGCCTTGGCGTGATGGGCGACTGGGCCGACCCCTATCTGACGATGAAATATGAGGCCGAGGCCGCGATCGCCGGCGAGTTGCTGAAGTTCGCCGAGAGCGGGCAGCTTTATCGCGGCGCGAAGCCGGTGATGTGGTCGCCGGTCGAAAAGACCGCGCTCGCCGAGGCCGAAGTCGAATATGAGGACATCACCTCGACGCAGATCGACGTGGCTTTCGAGATCACGGAGTCGCCGATCAAGGAGCTGGTCGGCGCCTATGCGGTGATCTGGACGACGACGCCGTGGACGATCCCGGTCAACCAGGCTTTGGCTTATGGGCCGGAGGTTGAGTATGTCGTCGCGGAATATGTGAAGCCGCAACTCATACCGGTAACCGAGCGAGGTGCCGAACGTCCGCTGACTAATATTAGCGCACGGACGAAGAAATTGCTGGTCGCGAGCGAGATGCTTGCTTCGATTGAGGCAAGGCTTGGTGTGGCGCTATACCTTCGGCCGGATGCTGTCAGGATCAAAGGCTCCGACCTAGCGGGCACCGTCGCCTGTCACCCGATGCACCATCTCGGCGGTTTCTTCGCCAAGCCCCGTCCGCTCCTCGCCGGCGATTTCGTCACCACCGACGCGGGCACCGGCCTCGTCCACATGGCGCCCGATCATGGCGAGGACGATTTCCTGCTGTGCAAGGCGAACGGCATCGATCCTGTCTTTGCGGTCGAGGGCGACGGCAAGTATCGCGCTGACTGGGGCTGGCTCGGCGGGCAGGGATCGGTCATCAATCCCAAGTTCAACGCGCCCGACGGCCCGATCTGCACCGACCTCCGCGAAGTCGGCGCGCTGCTCGCGGCCAGCGCCGATTACAAGCACAGCTATCCGCATAGCTGGCGGTCCAAGGCCAAGGTCATCTTCCGCGCCACGCCGCAATGGTTCATTCCGATGGACCGCGCGACGCCATCGCCCCTGAAGCATGGCAGCGAGGAATCCGCGACCGGCGCGAGCATCGCCCCGATGGGCAATGGCGCGACGCTGCGCTCGATCGCGCTCGACGCGATCGAGCATACGCGCTGGGTGCCCGAGAAATCGCGCAACCGCATCCATGCGATGGTCGCCGGCCGCCCCGACTGGGTGATCAGCCGCCAGCGCGCCTGGGGCGTGCCGATCGCGCTCTACGTCAATCGCAAGACGGGCCATTATCTGCGCGACGCCGCGGTCAACGCGCGCATCGTCGATGCGTTCAAGGCCGGCGGCGCCGATGCGTGGTTCACCGGCGATCATCAGGCGATCCTCGGGCCGGCCTATGATCTGGCCGACTATGAAGTCGTCACCGACATTCTCGACGTGTGGTTCGACAGCGGATCGACGCACGCCTTCGTGATCGAGGCGCGCTATGGCGAGGGCGTCCGCGCCAATCTCTATCTTGAGGGATCGGACCAGCATCGCGGCTGGTTCCAGTCCTCGCTGCTCGAATCGAGCGGCACGCGCGGCCGCGCGCCCTATGACGCCGTGCTCACCCACGGCTTCGCGCTCGACGGGCAGGGCCGCAAAATGTCCAAGTCGCTCGGCAATGTCGTCGATCCGCTGAAAGTGATCGGCGAGAGCGGGGCCGACATCCTGCGCATGTGGGTGGCCTCGACCGACTATTTCGAGGATGTCCGCATCGGCAAGGAAGTGCTGGCCGGCACCTCGGACGCCTATCGCAAGCTCAGGAACAGCTTCCGCTACCTGCTCGGCGCGCTCGACGGCTTCACCGACGCCGAGCGCGTCGCGGTGGCCGACATGCCCGAGCTGGAACGCTATGTGCTTCACCTGCTCGCGCGGCTCGACGCCGATCTGCGGCAGGCGGCGGAGAATTACGAGTTCAACCGCTATATCCGCGCGCTGACCGATTTCGCGAACGACGATCTGAGCGCCTTCTTCTTCGATATCCGCAAGGACAGCCTCTATTGCGACGCGCCCGGCGACGTGAAGCGCCGCGCCTATCGCACCGTGCTCGACACGCTGTTCCATGCGCTCGTCCGCTACGCCGCGCCGATCCTCGCCTTCACCGCCGAGGAAGTGTGGCAGAGCCGCTATCCCAGCGACGAAGGATCGATCCATTTCGAGGAATGGCCGAAGATCGACGCCGGATGGGCCGACGAGGCGCTGGGCGACAAGTGGACCGCGCTGCGGCTGCTGCGTTCGCAGGTGACCGAAGCGATCGAGCCCTATCGCCGCGACAAGATCATCCGATCGAGCCTTGAGGCCGAAGTGACCGTGCCCGGCGCGCACGACGGCATCGATCTGGAAGAATTGTTCATCGTCTCGAAGGTCGGCGCGGCCGATGCGATCACCGTCGCGCGCACCGCGCGCGAGAAGTGCGGCCGCTGCTGGCGGCACATGCCCGAGGTCAAGACCGACGGCGAGCTTTGCGATCGCTGCGCGGAGGTGGTCAATGGCTAATCCCCGCGCGATCGGCCTCGCCGCCGCCGCGATCGTGTTCGCGGCCGATCAGGGCGTCAAATATGCGGTCGCCGGCCCACTCGCGCTGAAAGACGCGCTGAGCATCTACATCCTGCCGATCTTCAACCTGACCTGGGTGGAAAATTACGGCGTGTCGATGGGCTTCCTCACCGCCGACAGCAATCTTTCGCGCTGGCTGCTCGTCGCGCTCACCGCCGCGATCAGCCTGGCCGTGCTGGTGTGGATGTGGCGCGAGAAAAAGCTGGCGGACGTGATCGCGCTCGGCCTCGTCCTCGGCGGCGCGCTGGGCAATATCACCGATCGCATCCGCTTCGGCCATGTCATCGACTATGCCGATCTGCACTTCGGCGCGTGGCGACCCTTTTTGGTCTTTAATCTGGGCGACGCGGCGATTACCATCGGCGTCCTCATCCTGCTCGGCCGCGCGCTGTTCATGCGCGACAAGAAGTCTGTTTCGGAGAATGCGAATGCGTAAGGCTGTTCCGGCGTCCCTGATCCTCGCCGTGGCGCTTGGCGGCTGTTCGAGCAGCCTGTTCACCCGCCGCGGGCCGGACGAATTCGCCATCGCCCGCCGCGCGCCGCTTGTCGTGCCGCCCGATTTCGCGCTCGCCCCGCCTTCGCCCGGCGCGCCGCGCCCGCAGGAAGCCGATTCGAGCACGCAGGCGCTGACCGCGATGTTCGGCGGCCCCGCCCAGCGCAGCGCGGGCGAGACGGCGGCGCTGACACAGGCCGGCGCCGATGTCGCCGATCCCGGCATCCGTTCGGCCGTCGCCGATCCCGGCACCAATGCGGTCGACAAGGGCGCGGTGACGCGCGACATCATTTCCGCGCCCGAGGGCGACGGGCAGGATGCGCGCGCCGCGACCAACGCCGCGCCCGCGCCGACGCCCAGCCCCTCGCCCAAACAATAAGCGCCGCCCGCGCGCTGCTGCGGAAGCGGCAGCCCAGCGAGCACGAAGCCCGTCCCGGCCTGGCTGGACCGGAACGGGCTTTTTGCGTCTCAGGTGGCGGTTTCAGCGCTGGCGGACTGCTCCGTTCGCGCTGAAACCCGCCGCGATCAGAAGGCCACGCCGATCGAGCCGACCACGCCGGCCTTCGATGCGTTGCGCCCGCTGGGCACGAACAGCGACTTGTTGGTGTCGACATAGTTCACGCCGAAGGTCAACGCCTTCCACGTATAGGACACGCCAAGACCCCAGTCGGTATAGCCCTTGCCGATCGTCAGATAGCTGGGGCCGAAGCTGTGGGCGATGTGCGCCGAAACGCCGATCGGCGTCTTGGGAACGGCAAGCGAGAAATCGCCGGCGAGGTAGAAATTATCCTCCTTGCCGTTGCCGACCGAAAGCGCCCGTTGCTTGGGCGCATAATTGCCCGTCACCTTCGCCGTCGCCGGACCGAAAGTGTGCGACACCGCAATATAGGGCTCGACGAAATCGGTATTCGCGCCGTGGCTCCCCGGATAGTAATAATAGAGAACTCCGACATCCACCGTGGTGCCGCTGAACGTCTTTTTATAGCCGCCGATGAAGTCGATTTCCTGATTGCCGCCATTGGCGACATAATCGTCGATCGAGGATCCCCAGACCGACGCGTAGAAACCGCTCTTGTGCGAGACGCTGAAGCCGCCCTGCACCGCGAAACGCTTGTCGGTCTGCGAAATGCCGCGGAAACGATAGTCGGTGACCAAAGTCGCGCTGCCGTTGATCGTGAACGCCGGCGGCGGCGCGGTATCGTCTGCAAGCGCCGGAGCGGCGGAAGCGACGAGAAATAGGCCCGAAAGGGCCTGGATGGACGTGCGCATATTCTTCCTTCCCTGGAATGTGCGTTCGTCCCACCTGCATCGCGTGCTCCGCTTCTATAGCCTCGTTGGGTCGAGCAGATTTATGCGATGACAGGGATGTGACGGAATCCATTGCGCTGCACAACGCAAAAATGTCGCGATATGCCCTTGCTGCGACAGGCTGTTGCGCGGTCGCAACAGTCAGCGTCTGGAAGGGGAGCAGGGCTGACGCCACCGGATGCGCCGGCGGCCTGTTCCCGAAATGAACTGCGGGATCAGCGCGCCGCCGCGAAACGGGCGAGCCCGGCCTCCAGATCGGCGATCAGATCGTCGGGATCCTCAAGGCCGATATGAAGCCGGATCGCCGGCCCTTCGGCCTGCCAGCGCGTCGCCGTGCGGATCGGCTGCGGATCGAAGGGAATGGCAAGGCTTTCATAGCCGCCCCACGAGAAACCAAGGCCGAACAGGCGCAGCCCATCGAGCAGCGCGACCCGCCCGGCATCGTCGCCGCCATTCAGCACGAACGAAAAAAGCCCCGACGATCCCCGGAAGTCGCGCGACCATAAGGCGTGCCCCGCATCACCGGGCAGCGCAGGATGCAGCACCCGCGCGACCTCCGGCCGCCCCTGCAGCCAGCGCGCCACGCGGATCGCGCTTTCCTGATGCTGGGCAAGGCGCACGGCCATCGTCCTGAGCCCGCGCGACGCCAGCCAGGCATCGTCGGGGCTGACGCACTGGCCGAGCAAATAGGTCATCGAGCGCAGTTTCTGCCATAGGCCGGGCGCGGCGGTAACCGATCCGATCATCACATCCGAATGGCCGACTATATATTTGGTGCCGGCGAGGATCGAGAGATCGACGCCATGCGCCATCGCCGAGAAATAGAGCGGCGTCGCCCAGCTATTGTCGATGATCGTCACCACGCCGCGCGCCTTGGCCGCCGCAACGATTGCCGGCACGTCCTGCACCTCGAAGGTCAGGCTGCCCGGGCTTTCCATGAAGATCGCCGCCGTCCGGTCGCCGATCAGGCCGGCGATGCCGCCGCCGATCAGCGGATCATAATAGCGCGTCGTGATCCCGTGCGATCTGAACAGCATGTCGCACAAGGCGCGCGTCGGCTCATAGGCGCTGTCGACCATCAGCAGCTCGTCGCCGGGCTTGAGCACCGCCATCAACGCGCTCATCACCGCCGCCACGCCGGACGGGTAGAGCAATGTGCCCTCCGCCCCCGGCTCAAGCTCGGTCAGCGCGGCGGCGAGCGACCATTGGGTCGGCGTGCCGCGCCGTCCGTAATAGAGCTTCTCATGCGTGTCGTGATGCCGCGCGCGCATCTCCGCCACGCTGTCGTACAGGATGGTCGACGCGCGCCAGACCGGCGGGTTGACCACCCCTTGCGTCCATTCCGGGCGGCGCCCGGCGGTGACCGTCCTGGTCGCCGGACGAGCGCCTTCGCCGTCGCCGCCCTGCGCGCTCACGCCGCGCCGAGTTCCTTCGGGGTCGAGGGATCGCCGCCCCATTCGCTCCACGAACCATCGTAAAGCGCGACATCCTTCTTGCCGAGCAGCGCCAGCCCGAATGCGAGCACCGATGCGGTGACGCCCGAGCCGCAGGTCGTCACGATGCCGC
The DNA here is from genome assembly GCA_003240855.1 of Sphingomonas sanxanigenens. Lineage (GTDB taxonomy): Bacteria > Pseudomonadota > Alphaproteobacteria > Sphingomonadales > Sphingomonadaceae > Sphingomonas_L > Sphingomonas_L sanxanigenens_A. Next base: position 14,476 of record QFNN01000048.1, on the reverse strand, counting down.
GATCGAGATCGACGCCCGCCGCCTCGAACTCGGCCTTGAGCGCATCGCCCTGCTTCCACGTGCCGTCGGGGTTGAAGGCCAGCTCATAGGGCATGTTCTTCGCTCCCGGGATGTGGCCGGGGCGCACGCCGGCGCGCGTCTCGGGCTTGTCGCCGGCGAAGCGATCGGCCGAGCGCGCATCGAGCACCTGCTCCGCCTTGCTGCCGATATTGGCCTTCATCTGCGCGAGCGTGCGGACGCCCTTGTCATCGAACCAGACCGTATAATGGCGATGGCGCAGCACGGGCTTGCCCGCCTCCAGCGCGCGGCCCTCGGCCTTCCATTTGGCGATGCCGCCGTCGAGGATCGCAACGTCGTGCGCGCCGAACGTCTTGAGCATCCACCAGGCGCGCGCCGCAGTGTGATGGGGCGAATCGTCATAGACGACGATGCGGCTGCCGTCGCCAAGGCCCAGCGACTGCATGCGGCTGGCGAATTTTTCGGGCGGGGGCAGCATGTTGGGCAGGTCGGTCGTGCTGTCGGCCAGCTCGTCCAGATCCATGAACACCGCGCCGGGAATATGCCCCGCCTCATATTCGGCGGAGGCCTTGCGATCGCCGTCGAGGAACCAGGTCGCATCCACCACGCGAAGATCCGAGGCGCCCAGTTCCTTGTCGAGCCATTCCGTCGTCACCAGCAGGTCCATGCGAGTCTCTCCTTCACGCCACATGTGATTCTTCAACCTCCTAGTCGGCGGCGCGGCCGGCGTCGAGACGGCCAAAGGACTGGACGGGCGATGGTAGCGCTACCTTGCATTTCCGCGCCGCGCCGAAATGCGCTAGAGCCTTGCGCATGACCATCACCCATCTTGGCCAGCAAAGCCCCCTGCCCGCCTCGCCCGAGCAGGCGGTTCTCGATTATGTGCCCAATCCGCGGCCGGGCCGACCCTATCTGGTGCGCTTCACCGCGCCCGAATTCACCTCGCTGTGCCCGGTCACCGGCCAGCCCGATTTCGCGCATCTGATGATCGACTATGCGCCGGCCGAAACCATCGTCGAATCAAAGTCGCTGAAGCTTTTTCTCGGAAGCTTTCGCAACCATGCGGCTTTCCACGAGGACTGCACGGTCGGCATCGGCGAACGGTTGTTCGCCGAGATGAAGCCCGTCTGGCTGCGCATCGGCGGCTATTGGTATCCGCGCGGCGGCATCCCGATCGACGTTTTCTGGCAATCGGGCGAACCGCCGGCGGGCCTGTGGCTGCCGCCGCAGGACGTGCCCAATTATCGCGGCCGGGGCTGAACGAAGCTCTCCCCCTTCATTGCGAGGAGGCGAAGCCGACGACGCAATCCAGAAGAACGCCGGGCCTCGGACTGGATTGCGTCGCTGCGCTCGCAATGACGGCAGAACGTCCCTGCACCCGCATGCGCTCTTTGCACTGTCACAATATCCTCATTACATTATTGTAAGCAGCAATGATGACTCGCGCGCTTCCGCATAGCCATCCGATCGAGATCGCCCCGGGCGACATCGACTTCATGGGGCATGTCAACAATGCCTCCTATCTCAAATGGGTGCAGGAAGCGGTGATCGCGCATTGGCAGAAACTGGCGCCGCCGCAGGCGGTCGCCGCGCATCTGTGGGTCGCGCTGAAGCACGAGATCACTTACCGCAAACCCGCCTTCCTCGACGATCAGGTGATCGCCACCGTCGTGCTGGAAAAGGTGCAGGGCGCGCGCGCCTTCTACGAGACGCTGATCAAGCGCGGCGAGGACGTGCTGGCCGAGGTGAAATCGAGCTGGTGCTGCCTCGACGCCGACACGCGCCGCCCGGCCCGGCTGGCGCAGGACGTGATCGCGCATTTCTGGCCCAAGGGCGAATAGGGCGGCAGGGCCTCGCCGCGTCGCCGGCGCGATATTCGTTTCGCCGCCATTCGTTCCGTTGACAGCCTGATCGCGCGCTCTACTGTCCGCCGCCGGACCGGCATGCCGGCCTTCGGGGGAACATCATGAACAAGATTCTGTGCGCGGCGGGCCTTGCCGCCGCTCTTTTTTCGCCTGCCGTTCTGGATCCGGCCGCTGCGAAGCAGCGCACCGTCATCGAGCAATTATCGCCCGAGTTCGTCGACAAAAATTATGTCGACCAGATCGAGGTCATCGTCGCCGACACCGCGACCAAGAAAATGACCGAGCTGGAAACCAAGGCGACCGAAAAGCGCGCAGCAGCCGGGTTGGCGCCCTATACTGCGGATACGCCGGCGCCAGCGCAAAACCAGTATGCGACGCTGCCCTTCGCGACGATGATGCCCTTCATCATGCGCGACGTTACGCGCAAATGGGGGCTGACGCAGGATCGCGGCGGCAAGCCCGTCAATCTCCGGATCACCGTAGAGAACATCAAGACCGCCAATGCCGGCATGGCCCTGCTGATCGGCAGCAGCGACGAACTCTCTGGCGAAGTCGTCGTGCTCGATCCCGCCACGCAGCAGCAGATCGGCAATTTCTACGTTCAGGTCGTCAACAGCCATGGCGGCCTCGCGGGGCTCGCCATGCGCGGCGACGGCATTCGCGAAAAACTCGTCGAGGAATTCGCACTCGAAAGCTCGCGCATCCTGACCGGCAGCACCAAGAAGGATTGGAAAAAGCGCCTGAAGGCCAGCCCGGCGGCCGGCAAGGGAACGCCCAGAACCGGCGACGCGGGCCAGTGAGGCGCGTGGCGCCCGGCCTCCTTCGCAACGGCGCGCTGGCCGCCGTCGCCCTGCTGGCGGCGGGGCCGGCGGTGGCGCGCAGCGTCGTCTATCTGAGCGACATGGCGGCGATCCGGGCGGCGGCCGAGGATCAGGGCATCGCCGGCCCCTTTGCGGAGACGCCCGGCCCGGGCGGCGCCACGATCGCGCTCGAAACGCCCGCTGCGGCGGATCATCGCGTCATCGTCGCGAGCATTTATTGCCAAGCCTATCATATCGAGAATCCGGTCTCATCGTTGCTCCAGGATCTCACGGCGGCGGCGAATAAGACGCCGCGCGCCGACGATAGCGCGGCAGACCGTCCCGTGCTGACGCTGCGCATCCTCTCCGGATCGACCGTCCTGCGCTGTATGGGGAAGAACGACATCGAAGCGATCTGCAAGAATCGCGTCCGCATCTCGGCCGAGGCGCGCTTCGCACGCCCGGACGGATCGACCGCGACGATCCCCCTGGCGGCCCAGGTCGAGCGCGAAGGGCGCGTTGGCGGCTTTTGCGGCAATATCGCGCGCTACACGGGCATCGTCACCCGCGAGGCGGCCATCGATCTGATCGCTCAGGCGCGCGCCGCCGCGCAATAGGCGCGCTTCCGCAGCCGGAAATGCGGGGCTGGGGCGATCAGCCCCAAACCTCGCCGTAAAGCCGCATCAGGTTTGCGCCCAGAACCTTTTCGATCCGCGCGCTGCTCCAGCCGGCGGCCGCCAGACCGTCGGCGAGGTGGCGGAAGCGGAGATGATCGTCCCATTCAGCGAGGATGTTGAAGATGTCCGCGCCTTCGCCCGGCGCGGCGATCCCCGCCTTGCTGCGGTCCTCGAAGAACTTCTTCTGCGCCTCGCGCGCCTTGTCGTCGATCACCGTCTTGAACAGGATGCCGTCGGTGCCGATCGCGACATGATCCTCGCCGCAGACGTTCACGGCATGCTCCATGTGGCGGATCAGGTCGGCGCCCGTCGGCTTGCCGTTCGCGACGAGGAACGGCATCCAGTAGATGCCGACGACCCCGCCCTTGTCGGCGCAGGCCTTGAGTTCGGCATCCCACTGGTTGCGCGGATTGTCGTTGAGCGCGCGGCAGCCGGTATGGCTGATCGTCGGCGGGCGCGTCGCCGCCGCCAGCCCTTCGGCGACGGTCCGCTGGCCCGCGTGCGAAAGATCGAGCAGCAGCTTTTCCTTCTCGATCCGCGCGATCGTGGCGCGGCCCAGCTTCGACAGGCCGCCATTGGCAGGCTCAAGACAACCGTCGCCCGACAGGTTGCGGAGATTATAGGTGAGCTGGACGGTGCGCACGCCCAGCCCCTTGAGCGTCGCGATGCGATCCAGCTCCGTTCCCGCCCAAGACGTGTCCTGGACATTGTAGATCAGCGCGAAACGCTTGCTCGCCTTGGCGGCGCGAATGTCGTCGACGCCGCGAACCTTGACCAGCGTCTCGCCATTGTCGGCGATCGCCTGATCATAGGCGCCGATATTGGCGATCGTCTTGGCGAACACGTCGGGCGCGTTGCCGACTTCGTTCATCGTGATGCTGCACGCCGTTTGCCCCGATGCGCGCATCTCGCCAAGCGCGCGGGCGGAAATCTTCACATCCTCGGGCTTGCCATAGGGATCCCAGAAACCGCCAAGCCCGTCGATCACGATGGCGTCGGCATATTGCCGGTCAGAGAGCGCCGCAGCGCGCCCGGCGACAGCCGAAAGCGCGAAAGGCGCGGATGCGAGCAGGCGAAGGCAGTCGCGGCGATCCATGATTTCCCCCTCTTTATGCGGCACCCAGACTGCGCGCCCGCGCCGCCCGGCGCAAGCCGCCTTCAATCCCTCACGCTCAGCCATTCCGCCTCGGGCGCGCGCTCGGTCCGCAGCGCGTTGGCCGGCTCGGCGGGATCCTCATAGCCGATCGACATGCCGCAGAAGAGCATGCGCTCCGCCGGCATGTCGAGGAAACCGGCGACGGTATCGGGATAGACCGCCCAGCATTCCTGCGGGCAACTCGCCAGCCCTTCCTCGACGAGGAGGAGCATCAGCGTCTGCAGATACATGCCGAGGTCGGACCATTGCGGCGGCCCCATCCGCCGGTCGACCGTGCAGAACAGCGCCACCGGCGCGCCGAAAAAATCGAAATTGCGCGCGAACCACATGCGCCGCGCCGCCTTGTCGTCGCGCGGGATGCCGATATGCGCATACATCGCCTCGCCGACGGCGAAGCGCCGGTCGCGCCAGGGGCTGGCGAGCGCGGCGGGATAAATGTCATAGGCCGGTTGCTCGACCGCGCCGGTCATCAGCCTCGTCCGCATAACGCCGCGCAGGCGGGCAAGCGCCTCGCCCGTCACCAGATCGATATGCCAGGGCTGGAGGTTGCCGCCCGAAGGCGCCCGCGCAGCGAGCCGCGCCAGCCGCTCGACGAGCGCCATATCGACGGGCCTGTCGAGAAAACCGCGCACCGAGCGCCTTGCCGCCACCGCGTCCCGCACATCCATCGCGCTTCTCCCGTCGATCGTCCATTCCCCTTGCCGCCCGCCGGCGCTTGCAGCAAGACTGGCCAAAACAATTTCCCTTTACGTAAGGAGCAGGAGATGGCCGAGGCATATATCGTGGAAGCCGTGCGCACCGCAGGCGGCAAGCGCGGCGGCAGGCTGGCGGGCTGGCACCCGGCGGACATGGCGGGCGCAGTGCTCGATTCAATCGTCGACCGGACCGGCATCGACCCCAAGGCGATCGAGGACGTCATCATGGGCTGCGTCAGCCAGGGCGGCGAGCAGAGCTTCCAGGTCGGGCGCGGCGCGGTGCTCGCCTCGAAGCTTCCCGAGAGCGTTCCCGCCGTCACCATCGACCGGCAGTGCGGTTCCTCGCAGCAAGCGATGCAGTTCGCGGCGCAGGCGGTGCTTTCGGGCACGCAGGACGTGGTGATCGCCGCCGGCGTCGAATCGATGACGCGCGTGCCCATGGGGTCGACGGGCGCGCTCTTCGCGCAGGCCGGCCTCGGCAAGGCGAAGAGCCCGCGCCAGGAACAGCGCTATCCCGGCATCCAGTTCTCGCAGTTCATGGGCGCGGAGATGATGGCGAAGAAGTTCGGTTTCTCGCGCGAGGATCTCGACTCCTTCGCGCTCGAAAGCCATCGCCGCGCTTCGGCCGCGACGCAGGCCGGCGCCTTCGACAGCGAGATTCTGGGGCTTGAGATCGAGACGCCCGAAGGCGTCGAGGTCCACAAGCGCGACGAAGGCATTCGCCACGACGCGACGATCGAGGGCATCTCATCGGTCAAGCTGCTGGCCGAAGGCGGCGTCATCTCCGCCGCCAACGCCTCGCAGATCTGCGACGGATCGTCGGCGGTGATGATCGTTTCCGAACAGGCGCTGAAAGATCATGGCCTGACCCCGATCGGGCGCATCCATGCGCTCGCCGTCACCGGCGGCGACCCGGTGGTGATGCTCGAAGAGCCGCTCTACGCCACCGACAAGGCGCTGAAGCGCGCGGGGCTGAAGATCGACGACATCGATCTCTACGAAGTGAACGAGGCGTTCGCGTCCGTCCCCCTCGCCTGGCTGAAGCATGTCGGCGGCGATCCGGCGAAGCTCAACGTCCATGGCGGCGCGATCGCGCTCGGCCATCCGCTCGGCGCATCGGGCACCAAGCTGATGGCGACGCTGATCAACGCGCTCAAGCGCCGTGGCGGCCGTTACGGCCTTCAGACGATGTGCGAAGGCGGCGGCATCGCCAACGTGACCATCGTCGAGCGGCTGTAGAGCACGATGGCTGCAGCTTTGCCCGTCATTGCGAGGGGCAAAGCCCTGCGGCAATCCAGATCCTGGCGCCAGCCGCCGGATTGCCGCGCTTCGCTCGCAATGACGAAAGCGGATCCAGACGACGGCATCATGCGCCAGTTTCCTTAACCTGGTCGTGTCGAGCGAAGTCGAGACGCGCAGACACATAAGCAACGTCCCTCGACTTCGCCGGGGACGAACGGAGAGACAGATGAAACTCGATTCCAGCATTTCGGCCGTCGTCACCGGCGGCGCATCCGGCCTTGGCGCCGCCACCGCGCGCGCGTTGGCGGCTAAGGGCGTCAAGGTCGCGATCTTCGATCTCCAGGAAGGCAAGGGCACTGAGGTCGCCAACGAGATTGGCGGCATATTCTGCGAAGTGAACGTGACCAGCGACGAGAGCGTCGACGCCGGCTTCGCCAGGGCGCGCGCGGCGCACGGGCAGGAACGCATCCTCGTCAACTGCGCGGGCACGGGCAATGCGATCAAGACCGCCAGCCGGTCCAAGGAGGATGGCAGCATCAAGCATTTCCCGCTCGACGCCTTCAACTGGATCATCCAGATCAACCTTGTCGGCACCTTCCGCTGCATCGCCAAGTCGGCGGCGGGGATGCTGACGCTCGATCCGCTTGAGGATGGCGAGCGCGGCGCGATCGTCAACACCGCGAGCGTCGCGGGCGAGGACGGGCAGATCGGCCAGGCCGCCTATGCGGCGTCAAAGGCGGGCGTGATCGGCCTCACCCTTCCCGTCGCACGCGACCTGATGGGCGAAGGCATCCGCATCAACACCATTCTGCCGGGCATCTTCGACACGCCGCTGCTCGCCGCCGCGCCGCAGAATGTGCGCGACGCGCTGGCCGCATCGGTGCCCTTCCCCAAACGCCTCGGCCAGCCGCACGAATATGCGCAGCTCGCCATGACCATGATCGAGTGCGGCTATTTCAACGGCGAGGATGTCCGCCTCGACGGCGCTATCCGCATGGCCCCGCGCTGAAGCCTTGCGCCCCTTCCCGGCTGCGGGAAGGGGCCACCAGCGGCGCGCGCCCCTCGCTGGACGCATCGCCCATCCATCCGCTAAATCCCTGCCCGCCCGCTTCCCGTCGGGCGGAGGAAAAGGAGTCGCCAATGTCGAAACCGGAAGCCTGGCGGAAGAACGCCGCCGCCTACCCCTTCTCGGATACGACGGCGACGCGCTATCAGGATCTCGATCCGCACGATCATATCAACAATGTCGCGATGGCGGCGCTGTTCGAGAATGGCCGCGTCCGCTTCAACCGCACGCTGGTCATCTACAAGCGCGACGACCAGCGCTGGCTGACGGCGGCGGTCAACATCAACTATCTTGAGGAAGCCTATTTCCCGGCCGAGATTACGATCGCCAGCGGCATAGGCGAAATCGGCAACCGATCATGGACCGTCTATTCGGCCGCTTTCCAGCAGGGCCGCTGCGTGGCGACATGCGATACCGTGATCGTCATCAGCGGCCCCGAGCATTCGCGCCTGATCGACGCCGATCTGCGCACCGCCCTGGAAGCGTCGAAGGTCGAACGGATTTAGGGTCGGGCCTCACCGATCACGGCCACCAGAGGACGAGGGTGAACGCACGGCCGCCCGATCGGCCTGGATGCGTCTATCGGGCGCCCGCAGCTTCGCGTTCATAGGCGTCATGGATTGACGCCAGCCCCTTTTTCTCAAGCTCCTCGCCGCTCGGCCCCATGATGGATTTGGCGTTGGTGATGGCGGCCACCGCAAGGGATTGCGCCAACTGGCTCGGTTCGAAAGGGCGATGCTCCAATGTCGAGGCGACCGTCTCTCGCGCCGCATCCAGATAAAGGCTTTTGATTTCAGGATGCTGCTTCAGCCTTTCGCTGGTCCGGGCGAAGCGGCCATTGGAAGGGGCGACGACATCCACGCTGATGCGCGTTGCAGTTTCGGATTCCGGTTTCAGCGTCGCCACGAAATCCAAAATCTCTTCGCCATTCCGGAAAATGCGCCAGCGGATGCTTGCGGGATCGCCGCCGTCGACGCTTTGCTCCGTATTCTGATCACCGAACAGAAAGTCCGGTATCTGGCTCTGCGCGAGCAAGGCATGGGCTTCACCTTGCGGCGTGCGATAGACGATACCCGGTTGCCCGCTGCATCCTGCCAAAAATGAAGCGGCGATCACGAAGAACGGCAGGGGCCTGAACGTCATTTGAGCAGCGGCTGTTGCGTGGCTGCGACGTCTTCCGGACCGAATTCGAACGGCTTGCCGCCGCCGGTCAATCTTCCCCTCTGGATCAGGCAAACGGAGCTGCGCGCGCCGTCCAGCGGCGTTCGATCTTCATAAGGTCGACCCTCGAGGATCGTTGCGAGCTTTTCGCGCAAGGCGGCGCGAACGGGCTGCAGCAGCGCGGGGTGGGGATAGAATTGCTCCCTCCCATATTTTTCGAGACCCGCCCCGTCCTTTTCGATCTCCAGAGCAAGGCGCGTCTTGTCGCCCTCAACGGGCGTGAGCACGGCCGTAAAGTTCATGACATCGTGGCCGCCGCTGGTGATCTGCCATTTCACGCCGCCCTCGGCCGTCGGCGAGGCCGCGAAGTGAATCAGGATGCCGCATTGCCTCGTATCGCGGAAATCCGTGAAATCGGCCGCGAGCAGGCGCTGCTGCGCCTCCTTTGCCGGCATGGCATAGACATCGGGGTCGCGGGAGCAAGCCGCCATAAGGAGCAGAAAGCCGCCTGCCACAGCGTTGCGCAGCGATATATTCATAAACCTGCCCTTTGCGGCGGAGGCGAGACTATGCCGCTCGCCATGTCGTGACACCGGAACAGAGGAGCCCGCGCCTTAGTGCCCGGTGGACTCCATGCGCCGCATCTCGGCGTCCTTCTGCAGCGCTTCGCGCTGCATGCCGCCAAGGTTGCTGAACACGGCCGCGGATTCTTTCTGATCGACCGTGGCGCGGTTGAATTCGCGGTGGTTCAATATCGCCGCGATATGTTCTTCAAACATAGGAACGCGGAGCTGATTTTCCGTTCGGTTCAGTGCGGAACTTTGGTCCCCCACCGCGCCGCAATCAGGCACGACGCGGCTCTTGTCGGGAGCGATCTCAGTGACGACCGCCTCGCAGCTCAGTTCGGGCGCCCAGCTCGCATACTGCATCTTGAGCGAGACGCCTTTGTCAGAGCGGCCGGCGCTCCAGATTTCGATCTGTCCCGGGCCGTCGCGGCGGGGCAGCGTCGTCCTGGCATCCGTCAGCATCTTCTGAATCTGCTCTCGGGAATAAGGATAGACGGTGGGGTCGTAGGACATTGCCTTGTGCCCGACATAACCGCCGATCCCGAGCACACCCACAAGCATGACAAGTTTACCGCTCATTTTTCCATACCCACGCTGTTTCCGTCGAAGCGGTAGGGGGGCCGATTTGACATTCTCTTAATCAGCGGCGCTGCGCGGCCAGTTTTTTATTTGCTGACAAAGGCTTGTCCGGCCTCCAGGCGAGAGCGCGGCTTCGCGCGGGTGCCCTGCCTCGTGCGACGGTCATAACTCGCGCCAGAGCAACCCGATGTGACGAATCGGCCGCCAGCCATTCGGCATAGCTCACCTCGCTTGCGCATGATGCTGGCTCATGATCGCTCACGCCGGCAGGAAATTGAAGCAGCCGTCACCGCCCCTTCCTATGCTTTCATACCTACTCCAAGATATTCGGACGTGTGCTGCCCAAACTGCGGCGCAGACCGCCCCACGGTAAGTGCATCGCGCGAGAAGCGGAAAGGCGGCGCCAGCACGTCAAACTCGCCCGCAGCGTATTCAACCCGCGCCAACGCGCCGCGATACGCGATCTGCGGATCGGCGAGGGCCTCCGCCACCGTGCGATAAGGGGAGCAGGGCACGCCGTGTGAGCGCAGGCGGGCGATGCATTCGGCCGCTGTGCGCTCGTGCGTCAATTCCGCGAGCAGCGTATAGAAGGCGTCCTTGTCGACACGGCCCCGGCTCAAGCACGTCGAGCCAGTCGGGTCGGTCGGCCGCCGCCGCTACTCTGGCGTAGCTACGCGGCATTACCAGTGCGACCATGACGAACCCATCGGTCGTCGCGTAAGGGCGGAAAACCGATGGCGCATCGGCTCCGAATTGCGCCTGGAGTATCTCGTTTGGCAGCAGCGTCAACAGGCCTTCGACGCCGCATTCCGTCTCGGCAGCTTCCGGACGGCAGCCGAGGCGCTTCATATCACGCCGTCGGCGATCAGCCACCGCATCCGCGATCTCAAAAAAAGCGATGGGCCACGCGCTCTTCTCCCGCAGTCACAGAGCGGTGTCGCCGACGGCCGCTGGCCGGGCCATGGCGATCGTGACCGGGCGCGCATTCGCCGATCTGACGCGGGCGACGCTGATCGGCGTCACAACTTTTCCGCTTGCTTGGCCGGCGTGGTTCGCCAGCGCGGGCGCGCCCGAGCTTCGCCCGCAACGCGCAATCTGATTCGATAGCTTCGGAGCCGCTCAGGCGGCGGCTGAAAACGGCGCCGGCGTGGCGCTCGGTCTGGACCCCATGTTCGCAACGCGCGAGGCGTCGGGCGCGCTATGCCGCCCTGTCGCCTCGCGTTTCTCGGCCGGCAGCTACTGGTTTGTCCATCGCCCTTCGGGCGACCGGAACGCCGCGCTGCGGACATTCCGGCGGTGGCTGGAGGAAACTGCCAACGCTTAAGAGATGGGCCCCTTTTCATGATTTCGGCGATGCGTTTCGCTTGTGCGCGGAGGACCTGCGGCAACATTTTGCGACCATCAAGCCGCCGACGAACTTGGGGCGATCATAGGAGAGCACGCATATGGCCACCAACCTCGCTTCCGGGGTCGTCAGCGACCCGAAGCTGCATGATTATACCACAACCGGTGGCGCACGGCGCTATAAGTCCACTGCAGGAACGCAGATCGAAGTCGATATCGCCGTTCTGGACGAGTATAGCGAAGCGCTGCAGCGCGACGGCTTCGTGGTGCTGCGCAACCTGATCGACGCCGACACGGTCGCGGCGATGCGCGCCGACATAAAGCGCCTGTTCGCGACGCGACCAGGAGGGCGCAATCCATTCGAGGGACTCAAGACTCAGCTGCTATATGCGGTGGTCGACAAGACGCTCGCGTGTAATCCGCTCGTGGAGCATCCGGCCGTGCTGGGGCTGCTGGACTGGATATTCGATCCGAATTACCTCCTCTCCCAACTCCAGGCGATCAACATTCTTCCGGGTGAAGCGGCGCAGCCGCTTCACTATGATGACGGTTTCTACAAGGTGCCGCGCCCGCGCGCGCCCTTCGGCGCCGCCACGGTGATAGCCCTCGACGACTTTACCGCCGACAACGGCGCCACCGTCGCCATTCCGGGCAGCCATCTCTGGGGAGCGCGCGAGCCGACCGAGGCTGAGAGCGCCGCCGTCGAACCCGTCGTCATGCCGGCTGGCTCAGCCGTCCTTTTCCTTGGAACCTTGTGGCACGGAGGCGGCGAGAATAGGTTGGATCGCGCCCGCCTAGCGCTGACCGCTCAATATTGCGCCCCATGGTGCCGACAGCAGGAGAACTTCTCCCTGTCGGTATCGACCGATCAGGTGAGACGGTGCAGCGAACATATGCAGCGATTGCTCGGCTATTCAATCTACCCGCCATTCATGGGGATGGTCAACGGTATGCACCCCAAACGCCTGTTGGAGGCATGAACAGGAGCCGGGGCGTTTGCTGTCAGCGCCGATGGCGGAGATTTCAGGTCGTGAACTGAGGGGGATCGGGCTTCGTCGGCGCTGGCAGGGATCGCAGATGAAGCCCCGGGGGCAGGATGCTGATGCGCCTCGAAGAGGTGCCCCGAACGGAAGGCAGCCCTTCCCGAAGCACATCGAGCCTATCCGCCCCCCGGACAAACTCGCGCGGGGTGCCGCAGACGCCCGTCTGTTCAGCGCCAACATCATCGAAATGAGCCGCTGACGAAATCTATGGGGAAATCGCACCCGCTTTATGGGGAAACCGTCCGATCCATCGGAAGATATGCCCCATAAATCAATATGGTGACCCCTACGGGAATCGAACCCGTGTTTCAGCCGTGAAAGGGCCGCGTCCTAACCGCTAGACGAAGGGGCCATGCGAAGGCCGGATGCCGTTATTCGCTTCCGGCCGGTCGGTCAATGCCTCAATCAGCCCAGGCGGCGTCATCGAGGTGCATTTCCGCTGCGGGCCTTGCGCCCCAATCGTCGATCTTCACCCGCCCGGCCAGCCACAGCCGCCGATCGCGCGGCGCGCCGAGCAGCGCCTGCCCCAGCGCGCCGTCGGCCGCGCGGAAGGCGACGGTCTTGAGGCTGCGGCCGTCGTCGCCCGCCACGATCGCACGAACATGCCCGCTGCCGACGATATCGGCCTTGATGATTCGCACCGGCCCCGTCGCGATGCGCGGCGCGGGCCAGCCCATGCCGTAAGGCCCGCCGGCATCGAGCGCCTCGACCAGCGACGGCGCGACTCCGCCAGGCGCCACGACGGCGTCGAGCAGCAGCGCGCGTTCGCCTTCCGCACGCGTCACGTCGGCGGCCAGCCGCTCTTCGAGAAACGCTGCAAGCGCATCGATATGATCGGCGGCGACGGTCACGCCCGCCGCCATCGCATGGCCGCCGCCAGCGATCAGCAATCCGTTATCCTTCGCGGCAAGGATCGCCGCGCCCAGATCGACGCCCGCGATCGAGCGCCCCGACCCCTTGCCGACCCCGGCTTCGTCGAGCGCGACGACGATCGCCGGCCGCCCGAGCTTCTCCTTGATCCGCCCGGCGACGATCCCGATCACGCCGGGATGCCAGCCCTCGCCCGCGATCAGCGCGACGGCGCGGTTGCCCTGACGATCGGCGGCGGCCTCCGCCTCGGCCTGCACCGCCGCTTCGATCGCGCGGCGCTCCTCATTGAGGCGATCCAGCTCGGCGGCGATGGCGCGCGCTTCCTCGGGATCATCGGTGGTCAGCAGGCGCACGCCCAGGTCAGACTTGCCGACGCGCCCCCCCGCGTTGATGCGCGGCCCCAGCGCGAATCCGAGATCGTGGCACAATGGCGCGCGGCCAAGGCGCGATGCGTCGATCAACGCCGCCATGCCGATGTTGCGCCGCCCCGCCATCACCTTCAGCCCCTGCGCCACGAAAGCGCGATTGAGCCCGCGCAGCGCGGCGACGTCAGCCACGGTGCCAAGCGCGACCAGATCGAGCAGGTCGAGCAGCCGCGGCTCCTCGCGCGCGCCGAAATAGCCGCGCGCCCTGAGCGTCCTCAGCAAGGCCGCGCCGAGCAGGAAGGCGACGCCCACCGCCGCGAGATGGCCGTGGGCCGCCCCCTCATCCTCGTCGAGCCGGTTGGGATTGACCAGCGCCAGCGCCTCGGGAAGCGCGGTTGCGCATTTATGATGATCGACGACGACGACATCGACGCCGGCCGCCTTCGCCATGGCGAGGGCGTCGAAGGCCTGCGCGCCGCAATCGACGGTGACGATCAGGCGCGCGCCGCCTTCCGCGATGCGGACCAGCGCCTCGCCCGATGGCCCATAACCCTCCATCAGCCGATCGGGGATATAAGCCTTGGGGCTCAGCCCCAGCGCCCTCAGGAGCCGGACCAGCAGCGCGGCCGAAGTCGCTCCGTCGACGTCATAATCGCCGAAGATCGTCACGGATTCGCGCGCTTCGACCGCGTCGGCCAGCCGCTCCGCCGCCTTGTCCATGTCGCGGAAGATCGAGGGATCGGGCATGAAGGCGCGGATGCTTGGCGCCCTGTGCGCCTCGATCGCATCGCGCGGGCAGCCGCGCGTCAGCAGCAGGCGGGTGACGAGGTCGTCGGGCTGGAAATCGGGATCGGCCGCATCGCCGCCGCGCCATTGCCAGGGTTGGCCGAGAATCGATCGGGTGATGTTGAGCGCGGCGGGCATCCCTCCCCCCTAGACCCGGGCGGATGGAAAGTGAATCGGCAAGCATCGCCGATCGGGCTGGTCCCGCGTGCAGGGCGGCCGCAACATCAGGCGCGCCCGCCGATG
>QFNN01000047.1 GCA_003240855.1 Sphingomonas sanxanigenens | reverse complement strand
TCGATCCCATGATCACCCATGTCCTCTCGCTCGACGACATCAACAAGGGCTTCGACCTCATGCACAAAGGCGAATCCATCCGATCCGTCGTGGTGTATTGAGATGCCGCACAGCGGCTGGACCTTGACGCTGTCCTGCGAGGACAGGGTCGGGATCGTCGCGGCGGTCACCGGCCGCCTCGCGGGGATCGACGGCTTCATCCTCGACAGCCAGCAATATGCCGATCTCGAAACCGGGCGCTTCTTCATGCGCATCACCTTCATGGGCGTGGGCGAGGCGTTTCCGGATAGCGAGGAGGGGCTGCGCGCAGTGCTGGCCCCGGTTGCGGAGCGATATGCGCTCGACTGGGACTTGTGCTGCGTCGATCATCGGCCGCGCCTGTTGATCGCGGTCTCGAAAGGGTCGCACTGCCTGGTCGATCTGCTCCACCGCTGGCGGAGCGGGGTGCTGCCCGTCGACATCGTCGGGATCGTCGGCAATCACCGCGATCTTGAACCGATCGCCAACTGGTATGGCGTGCCCTTCCACTATCTGCCGGTCAGCGCGACGACGCGGGAGGCGCAGGAGCAGGCGATCATCGACCTGTTCGCGCGCGAGCGCGCCGAACTGCTGGTGCTTGCGCGCTATATGCAGATATTGTCGCAGGGGCTGGTTGATGCGCTCGCGGGGCGCTGCATCAACATCCACCACAGCTTCCTGCCGAGCTTCAAGGGCGCGAAGCCCTATGAGCGCGCGCACGAACGAGGGGTGAAGCTGATCGGCGCGACCGCGCATTTCGTGACCGGCGACCTCGACGAGGGGCCGATCATCGAACAGGCGGTGGAGCGTGTCGATCATCGCGCGACGGCGGTTGACCTGGCGCGGATCGGCCGCGACATAGAAGCGCAAGTGCTGGCGCGCGCAGTCGGCTGGGTGGCCGAACGCCGCGTTTTCCTGAATGGGCGACGGACTGTCGTCTTTCGATAGGTGACTGAATGGAAGTGATCTCAACCAACCGGAGCCACGGCGGGGTTCAGGGCGTCTATCGCCATGGCTCGGCCGCGACCGGGACGGATATGACATTCTCGGCGTTCGTGCCCGATCACGCGCCGGGCGCGACCCTGCCTGTCGTCTGGTATCTTTCAGGGCTGACCTGCACCCATGCCAACGTGACCGAGAAGGGCGAGTATCGCCGCGCCTGCGCCGAGCATGGCCTGATCTTCGTCGCGCCCGACACCTCGCCGCGCGGCGACGACGTGCCTGACGACGACGCCTATGATTTCGGCAAGGGCGCGGGCTTCTATGTCGACGCCACGCAGGCGCCCTATGAGCGCAATTACCGGATGTGGAGCTATGTGACTGACGAGCTCCCCGCGCTCGTCGCCGATGCGTTTCCGGCCGACATGGGGCGGCAGGGCATTACCGGCCATTCGATGGGCGGGCATGGCGCGCTGACCATCGGGCTGAGCTTTCCGGAGCGCTTCGCGTCCATTTCCGTCTTCTCGCCGATCGTCGCGCCTTCGCAGGTTCCATGGGGCGAAAAGGCGCTGGGGCGCTATCTGGGCGATGATCGCGCGGCGTGGCGGCGGCATGACGCCACCGCGCTGATCGAGGATGGCGCGCGCGCAAAGGCGCTGCTCGTCGATCAGGGCGAGGCGGACCAGTTCCTTGCCGAGCAGCTTCGCCCGCAACTGCTGGCCGATGCCTGCGCTACGGCTGGGATCGACCTGACGCTGCGGATGCAGCCGGGCTACGATCACAGCTATTATTTCATCTCGACCTTCATGGCCGATCACCTGGCCTGGCACGCCGCGAGGCTGAAGGCGTGAGCGAGCGCGCCGATGTCGTCATCGTCGGCGCGGGCCATGGCGGCGCGCAGGCGGCGATCGCGCTGCGGCAGGGCAAGTTCGCGGGCAGCATCGCGATGGTCGGCGACGAGCCCGAGCTGCCTTATGAGCGGCCGCCGCTCTCCAAGGACTATCTGTCGGGCGAGAAGGCGTTCGAGCGCATCCTGATCCGCCAGCCGGCCTTCTGGGAAGAACGGCAGGTACGGATGATGCCGGGCCGGCGCGTGGTCGCCGTCGATCCGGCGGCGCGCCAACTGAGCTTCGCCGATGGGACGACGCTTGGCTATGGCAAGCTGATCTGGGCGGCCGGGGGCAGCCCGCGTCGCCTGAGTTGCGAGGGGCATGATCTGGCCGGGGTCCATGCGGTGCGCACGCGCGCCGATGTCGACCGGATGATGGCGGAACTGCCTGGGGTGGAGCGCGTCGTGGTGGTCGGCGGCGGCTATATCGGGCTTGAGGCGGCGGCGGTGCTGCGCAAACTGGGCAAGCAGGTGACGGTGCTGGAGGCGCTCGACCGGGTGCTCGCGCGCGTCGCGGGCGAGCCGCTGTCGCGCTTCTTCGAGGCTGAGCATCGCGCGCATGGCGTCGAGGTGCGGCTGGGCGTCGCCGTCGAGAAGATAGAGGGCGGGGACGGGCGCGTGACCGGCGTCAGGCTCCGCGACGGCGCGGCGGCGCCGGCCGACATGGTGATCGTCGGCATCGGCATCGTGCCCGAAACCGCGCCATTGATCGCGGCGGGGGCGAGCGGCGGCAACGGCGTGCTCGTCGATGCGCAATGCCGCACTTCGTTGCCTGACATCTATGCGATCGGAGACTGCGCGGCGCATGCCAACCGCTTCGCCGACGGCGCGGTGATCCGGCTCGAATCGGTTCAGAACGCCAACGATCAGGCAACGATCGCCGCGAAATCGATCCTCGGTGAGGATGTGGCCTATGACGCCGTGCCATGGTTCTGGTCGAACCAATATGACATCCGGCTGCAGACCGTAGGACTGTCGACGGGGCATGACGCGATGGTGTTGCGCGGCGACCCGGCGACGAAGAGCTTCTCGCTCATCTATCTGAAACGGGGGCGGGTGATTGCGCTCGACTGCGTCAATGCGACCAGGGATTACGTCCAGGGGCGCAGACTGGTGGTCGAAGGATTGTCGCCTGGCCCGGCGGCGCTGGCGGATGCCGCCACGCCGCTCAAGGAATTGAGCTGAACGATCGCTCGGGCGGCGCCTGCCCGCGCCGCTCGCGCCCCGGTTCCGATAACTCTATCAGGTCTGCGCCTCGTCGACAGCGCGCCAGCGCTCGATGAGCCATTGCCTGACATAAGCGGCGTAGGACCGGTCGACCAACAGGCGCATGGTCGACGGATCGCCGTCCTGCCAGAGCGCCGTTACCCGCAGCGCGGCGAGCCGCATCACGCGCGAGGCGAGGCCGGGGCGGGGGCGTTCGTGCCCGATGCGCGCGTCGAGGTCGCCGCCGGCAAGGTCGAAAGCCGTCAGGCCGGCCGCGGCGTCGCCGAGCAACGCGGAGCGACCGGCGACGGCCGTTTCGAGCGCCGCGCGTCTGTCGCCCAGTCCTGCGATCAGATAGTCGTCCGGTCCCTGCCAGATAAGCAGCAGGCCGGCGCGTGTCGGCTCGCCTGTGGTCGGCAGAGGCGCGCCGAGCAGGTCGGTCAGTCGCCGCGTGAAGTCGGGGTCGCGATCGGGGGCGAAGGTCAGGCGGTGCAGCTCGCCCGGATCGCCCATGCGGAAACGGATGACGTCAGACATTCAGTCTTGCCCCTTCCGGGTCGAAGAAGCGGGGCGAGGCGACGCGCGCGCGCCGCTCCTCTCCGCCTGACCAGATGGTCACCGTCTCGCCGTGGCGCTTGCGCCCATCTGCGAGGAGGCCGAGCGAAATGGCGCGATCGAGCGTCGGGCTGAAGCAACTGCTGGTCACGAATCCCTGGCTGGGATGCGGAGCGCCGCCGATGATGTGGCCGCCGACGGGCAGCGGACGCCGGTCGTCCAGAGGCTCGAACCCGACGAGCTGGCGACGGCCCGGCGCGGTCGCTGCGGGGTGGAGAAGCGAGCGCTTGCCAAGATAGTCGCCTTCGCGGCGGCCGAGCCTGCCCCAGCCGATGTCGGCGGGGATCGATGCGCCGTCGGTGTCCGTGCCGATATGGATGAAGCCCTTTTCGATGCGCAGCACATCAAGCGCTTCGAGTCCGAAGGGGATCATGCCCAGCGGATGCCCGGCATCCCAGAGAATATCCGCCAGCGCGGCGGCGTGAGGGGCGGCGACCGCGATTTCATAGCTGAGTTCGCCGGTGAAGCTGACGCGCTGGAGGCGGACGCGGTGCCCGCCGATCGCCGTTTCGCACAGCGAGAGATGCGGAAACTCCCCGGGCATGCTGCAGCCGGCGGCCAGCAGCACATCGCGCGCGCGGGGGCCGGCGACGGTCAGCACCGCCCATTCCTCGCTGACGTCGCGCGTCACGAAGTCGAGCGGCCACTGGCACTGAAGCCAGTCCTCGATCCAGTCGCGCACGCGCGCCGCATGGCTGCTGCTGGCGTTCAGCAGGAAATGATCCTCGCCCAGTCGCGCGATCACGCCGTCGTCGAGGAGGACGCCAAGTTCGTCGCACAGAAGATTATAGCGCGTCTTGCCGACAGGGATCGTGCTGGGCCGTCCCACCGAAACGAGATCGAGGAAGCGTCCGGCCTCCGGGCCTTTCAACTCGATCTTGCCGAAGGACGATGAGTCCATCATCGCAACATTGCTGCGGACGGCGAGCGATTCGCGATGCGCGGCGGCTTCCATCGTCTCGCCGGCAAGCGGGTAATGCGAGGGGCGCAGATAGCCGAAATCCTCGAACGCCGCGCCGCGTGCGACATGCCAGTCATGGGCGGGCAGATGTCGCCAGCTATGGAACAGCCTGCCATTGGGGCGATCCGCGGCGAGCGTGGCGATGGCGACGGGGGCGAAGGGCGGGCGATATTTGGTGACGCCGATCTGCGCAGGATCCTCGCCGCGAATCTGCGCCAGTGCGGCGACGCCGTTGCTGCTGCTCAGCCGCCCCTGATCGACGCCCATGCCCCAGACGGTATAGCGCTTCACATGTTCGACTGACCGGTAATTCTCACGCGTCGCCTGTTCGAGATCGGCGAGCGTGACGTCGGTCTGCATATCGATGAAGGTGCGCTTGGGGCTGACGGCGCGCGGCGGCGTGGAAAGGGGCGCGCCGGCCAGCGGGGCGACGCGCGTGGGGGCTTCGCCGCGTGCTGCGGCCGTGCCTGCAGCATAGCCGCTGGCGATGGCGTCGCCCGGGTCGCGGATGCCGGCGGCGAGCCCGCAGACATAAGTCGCCTGCGCCGCGCGATCTGGCGCGAAGCCGCCGAGCGTCGGGTTGTAACGCGTCGTCCCGCCGGACTGGCTGAAAAGCTGGATGGCGGGCGACCAGCCGCCCGAAGCGGCGATGAGGTCGCAGGCGATGCGGCGCTTGCCCGCCGGACCCTCGATCAACGCGGCGCGGACGCGCGACGAGCCGATCGCTTCGCTGATATGGCTCTGTTCGTACAGCGCGATTCCGCGCGCCCGTGCGGCGTCCGCGAGCGCGGCGGCGGGGCGGCGCGGATCGACGATGGCGCACACGCCAAGCCCCGCATCATGCGCAGCGAAGGCCGCAGCATAAGCGGTGTCATCGGCCGCCGCGAACAAGACGCGACGGCCGGCCGCGACGCCATGACGTTCGGCATAGGCGGTCACCGCGCCGGCCAGCATCACGCCGGGCAGGTCGTTATTCGCGAAAAGCTGCGGGCGCTCGAAACCGCCGGTCGCGATCACCACTTGCCGCGCGCGGAACTTCCACAGGCGCTGGCGCAGCGCGGCGCTGTCCACATGCTCGACGGCGGTCACGAAATTGCCGTCATAATAGCCGAGCGCGGTGGTTCGCGGCAGCACGGATACGCCGGCGGGCGCGTTGTGCGCGAGGCGGGTGTCGGCTTCGATCAGCGTGACTGCGCGGCCCTCTTTCGCCGCTGCTTCGGCTGCGGCGAGGCCGGCGGGGCCGCCGCCGACGACGAGGACGTCGACCTGACGTTCGAGCGCTTCGTAACGATCGGGATCGGGCAGGGCGGGCGCGCGGCCGATACCCGCCGCGCGGCGAATGAAGGGCTCGAACAGGCGCCAGTTCGGCCAGATGAAGGTCTTGTAGTAGAAGCCGGCGCTGAGCAGCGCCGCGAGCCTGTCGTTGATCCGCCCAAGGTCAAAGCGCGTCGAGGGCCAGCCGGTGGGGCTTGCCGCGACCAGCCCGTCGCGGAGTTGCACGAGCGTCGCAGGCATGTTGGGGATCAGGCGATCGCCTTCGCCAAGCTGAACGAGGGCGTTGGTTTCCGCGAAGCCGATGCCGACGATGCCGCGCGGGCGGCGATATTTGAAGCTGCGCCCAACGACCGATACGCCATTGGCCAGCAATGCCGAAGCGAGCGTGTCGCCCTCGAATCCGCGCAGCGTCCGTCCGTTGAAGCGGAAGGAGATGGGACGCGCACGGTCGATGCCCGATCCGCCGCGTTCAAGTCGAAAGCCGCTCATGCCGTCACGTCCGGGCGGGGCGCATCGGGGCGATAGGTGACGAGGATGCGGTGACTGGCCGTATCGCGCAGCGCGTGGAACCAGCGGCGGCAGCCATAGCTGTGGACCCAGCGCTCGGCGAGCACGCCCTTGGGATTGTCGTGATAGAAGAGATAATCGGCCCAATCCTTTTCCGCGATGGTTTCGGGCGGTTCGGGCCGGTCGATATGGGCGTCGCCGCCATTGACGAATTCATCCTCGTCGCGGCGGCCGCACCAGGGGCAGTCGATCCACAGCATCAGTGCGAAATCCCGGCGGCGGCGGCTTCGTCGACCAGCGCGAGATCGCGGAACCGGTCGAGCGAGAAAGCACGGATCAGCGGGTGAGGCTCGCCGGTCGCGATCGTGTGGGCGAAGGTCTCGCCGCCCGCAGGGATCGCCTTGAACCCGCCGCCGCCCCAGCCGCTGTTGAGGAAGAGGCCGGGCACGGGGCTTTTGCCGAGCACCGGCGAACTGTCATAGGCATAGTCGACGATGCCCGCCCATTGGCGAAGCAGGCGCACGCGACCGAAGGACGGGATCAGTTCGACCAGCGCCGAGAGCGCGGCTTCCATCGTCGGCAGGTTTCCGCGCTGGGCATAGGACGCATAGGCGTCGGCATGGCCGCCGATCACCAGCCCGCCTTTGTCCGACTGGCTGACATAGCAGCCGAGCAGGTTTGAGGACGCTATGGTGTTGAGCACGGGCTTCATCGGTTCGGTGACGAAGGCCTGCAGCGCATAGCTGCGCAGCGGCAGGCGGAAGCCCGCCATCCCGGCGAGCACGCTTGAATGCCCGGCGACCGCTACCCCGACGCGGTTGGCGCGGATCGCGCCGCGCGTGGTCTGCACCCCGGTCACGGCGCCCGATGCAGGATCCCGATCGATGCCGGTTACGGCGCATTGCTGGATGATGTCGACGCCCAGCCGATCGGCGGCGCGCGCATAGCCCCACACGACCGCATCGTGCCGCACCGTGCCCGCGCGGCCCTGCCACATGCCGCCAAGGATCGGATAGCGCGCATCGGGCTTCGCATTGAGGATCGGGCAGATCCGATAGCATTGCTCGCGGCCGAGCAGCTTCACGTCCACGCCGTTCAGCGCCATCGCGTTGACCAGCCGGCGCTGGAAGTCCAGTTCGTGCCGCGTGTGCGCGACGACAAGCTGGCCGCGCTGGCTGAACATGATGTTGAAGTTCAATTCGCGCGAAAGGCTTTCGTAAAGGCTGAGCGAATGATCGAAGAAGGAGGCGCTCTGCGGGTAATAATAGTCGGAACGGACGATGGTGGTGTTGCGCCCGGTATTGCCGCCGCCGATCCACCCCGCCTCCAGCACCGCGACATTGGCGACGCCGTGGCGTTTGGCCAGATAATAGGCCGTCGCGAGGCCATGGCCGCCGCCGCCGATGATGATCGCATCATAAGCGGGCTTCGGTTCCGGGGACCGCCAGGCTTCCGGCCAGTCCCTGTTGCCGGTCAGAGCGTGGCGCGCGATGGCGAGCGCCGAATAGCGCCCCTTCATCCGCCCTGGCGCTCCGCCACATAGCGGCGGATGTCGAGGCTGTAATCCTCGATCGGAGAATAATAGCCATGGGTGTGGACGCCGGCCGCGATGCCCGACTGGACGCGCTCGCACACCGCCCAGTCCTGGCGGTTGACCAGATCCCAGAAGTCGACGGCGTCGGAAGGATCGAAATCGGGATTCGCCATCTCGTCCTTGTGGAAGAGAAAGCGGCACTCGACGATCGTGCGGTCGGCGGCGACGGGCCACAGCAGGAAAGCCGCGGCGTGATCCATCGACACGCTGAACATCAGATTGGGATAGAGAAGCTCGCCCTTGTGGCGGACCTGCTCTTCCTCGGACAGGCCGGGGAAGGGCGCGCGGCTGGTCGTGCCCGTGGCGGTGTAGGTGACCGCGCCCGCGCGGTGCGGGATGCCGGCTTCCCAGTCGAGGTCGATGCCGCCGCGTTCGCGGAAGGCGGGCACCACCTCGCACAGTTCCGGATGGACGCCGGGGCAGTGGTAGCACTCATTATAGTTTTCGAGGATGATCTTCCAGTTGGCCGCCAGTTCGTATCGGATCGTCTGCGCCGCGCGCAGGTCGGCAAGCGGATAATTGCCGAGGCGGCGGGGCGCGTCGCCCAGGCTCGCCTCGAAATCGGGCGCGCTTTCCGGCGTCAGGTTGAGGAAGATGAAGCCGCCCCAGGTCGCGACGCCGACCGGGTAAAGCGAATAGTCCGCCTTGTTGAAGCCGGGCGCGTCCTGCAGGTGCGGCGCGGCGAGCAGCCGGCCGTCCAGCGCATAGGACCAGCTATGATAGGGGCAGCGGATCATGTTGCGCGCGACGACGCCGGCGTCGAGCTTCACGCCCCAGCGCGCGTCGTTCCCCGCGTCGCACATGCGCGCGCCGCGATGGCGGCAGACATTGTAATGGGCATGGAGCGCGCCGTCGCGCGCGCGGACCAGCAATATATTCTCGCCGGCGACGTCGAGGACGAGGTGGTCGCCGGGCTCGGGCAGTTCTTCCTCGCGGGCGGCGCAGAACCACTCACGTGTGAAGATCGTCTGCTTGTCGCGCGCAAAGGCCTCGGGCGTCAGATAGGCCGCGCTGTCGAGCGAGCGTTCCATCGCAGCATTGCCCTTTGGCTCAGTCATTATCGTCGAGTCCCCGATGTCGTTATTAGACACTTGCCTCATAAGATGCTTTGGGGCAAGCCATGTCGTGACGCGTTTATGACGGAGCGGATGATCGCATGGCGGGGCAGGGGAATCACTATGATGCGATCGTGGTGGGGGGCGGGCATAACGGCCTGACGGCGGCGGCCTATCTGGCGCGCGCCGGGCGATCGGTGCTGGTGCTCGAGCGGCGCGCGATCGTCGGCGGCGCATGCGTGACCGAGGAGGTGATTCCGGGACATCGCGTTTCCTTCACCTCCTACATCGCCTCGATGCTGATGCCGACGGTCATTCGCGATCTCGACCTTGGTTCGCATGGGCTGAAAATGGTCGCCTGCGATCCGATCCTGACGGTGCCGCTGGGCGACGGGCGCATCATCCGCTGGTGGTCCGATCCGCAGCGCACCGCCGAGGAGATTGGCCGCTTCTCCAAAAATGACGGCGCGGCGTTCCTCGAGGTCGATCGCAAGCTCAAGGCGCTGGCCGCCTATCTCCAGCCCTTCTTCCTCCAGCCTCCGCCCGATCTTGCGGCAAAGGGCTTTGACAAGCTGCGCGAGGGGTTGCGCATCGCCAGACGCTTCCGCAAGATCAGCGGCGGCGAGATGGGCGAGATGGTGACCTTTCTCACCGGATCGCTGGGCGACTTCCTCGACCGGCATTTCGAGGCCGAGGAAACCAAGCGGATGATCCTCGCCAACAGCGTCTATGGCAAACATGGCGGGCCGTATGAACCCGGATCGGCCGTGGGCATGCTCTTCCACCTGCTGTCAGGCGGCGATCACAGCATCCAGGGCTTCAACGGCCATGTCATGGGTGGGATGGGATCGATCAGCGCCGCCATCGCGGCCGCCGCGCGCGGCTTCGGGGCCGAGATACTCACCGATGCGCCGGTTGCGCGCATCGATGTCGATCGCGGCCGGGCCAGGGGCGTGACGCTGGCCGACGGGCGGCGCTTCACCGCCGATGCGGTCCTCTCCAACGCCGATCCCAAGCGGACCTTCCTGAAGCTCGTCGATCGCCGGCACCTGCCGGAGGATTTCCGGCGCGACATCGCGGCGATCAAGATGAGCGGACCGGCGGCCAAGCTCAACCTGGCGCTGTCCGGCGAACCCACGGTGATCGGGCGCGGCGGGGACGCCGGGCCGCTCGAGCGCTCGTTGCTGTCGATCGCGCCGACGCTGGAAGGCGCGCAGCGCTGCGCCGACATCGCCCGTTTCGGCGACATTCCCGAGCATTTGTGGATCGACTGCGTCATCCCCAGCCTGGTTGACGATAGCCTCTGCCCCCCGGGCCATCATATGATGACCTGTTTCATTCAGTTCGTGCCCTATCATCTGCGCGAAGGCACATGGGATGATCGTCGCGAGGCCTTCGCCGATTCGATCATCCGCCAGATCACGCGTCATATGCCGGATCTGCCCGAAAAGATCATCGGCAGGACGGTGCTGACGCCGCTCGATCTTGAGCGGACCTACGGGCTGACGGAGGGAAATATCTTCCACGGAGATCTTCATCCCGGCGCGCTCTTTTCGATGCGGCCGGTGCCGCGCTGGTCGCAATATCGCATGCCCGTGGAGGGGCTTTATCTTTGCGGCGCCGGCGCGCACCCCGGCGGAGGCGTGACCGGAGCGCCGGGGCATAATGCGGCGATGCAGCTTCTGCGCGACGCCAGGCGTCGGCGAGCGGCCTGATGGCGGGCGGCGCACACAATCCGCCCAAGGTCATGGGCGTCGCGGACCTCGCGCTTTTCTACATCGTGACCGGCGTCAGCCTTCGCTGGATCGCCACTGCGGCGGCGATGGGGCCGAGCGCGATCTTCGTGTGGATCGGCGCGCTGCTGGGCTTCTACCTGCCGCTGGTGCTGGCCATCGTCGAGCTGTCGTCCCGCTATCCGCAGGAAGGCGGCCTTTATATCTGGACGAAGCAGGCGTTCGGGCCGTTCGTCGGCTTCATGGCGGGGTGGAGCTATTTCACCTCCAACCTGCCTTATTTTCCGGCGGTGTTCTATTTCGATGCGGGCAACGCGCTGTTCATCGGCGGCGACAAGCTGCTCCACCTTCACAACAGCGCCGCCTTCTTCGTCGGCTTCTCGCTGATCGCGCTCGCCTTCATCACCTGGCTCAACATTGTCGGGCTGCGCTTTGGCAAGTGGATGCACAATATCGGCGCGGTCGGCATGTGGCTGCCCGTGCTTGTCGTGGTGGCGCTGGCGACGCTTGTGTGGAGCCGGTTCGGCTCGGTGACGCAGTTTTCGGCTGCGGCCATGGTGCCCAATTTCGACATCCAGCACATGATTTTCTGGGCTTCGATCGCCTTTGCGCTGTCGGGCGCCGAGACCGCATCGTTCATGAGCGGGGAGATCAGGGATCCGAGGCGCACGATCCCGCGCGCCTTGCCGATCGCAGGCGTGATGATCGTTCTCTGTTATATATTGGGCACGCTGGCGGTGCTGGTGGTGATGCCGTCGTCTGAGGTGAACAGCCTTCAGGGGCTGATCCAGGCGGGCGCAGTGGCGGCTGACAGGCTGGGAATCGGCTGGATCGTCGTTCCCATCGCCTTGCTCATCACCGTCGGCAATCTGGGCGCCGCCAGCGGCTTCCTGTCATCCTGCGCGCGGATTCCCTTCTCGGTGGGGATCGATCGCATGTTGCCCCCGGTCTTTGCGCGCGTGCATCCGCGTTACGGCACGCCATATGTCGCGTTGCTGCTGCAGGGCGGGCTTGGCGCGCTGTTCTGTATATTGGGGCAGGCGGGAACGGGCGTGAAAGGCGCCTATGACGTGCTGGTCAGCATGGGGATCATCGCGGCGTTCCTGCCCTTTGCCGGCATCTTCCTCTCGGTCATCCGCCTCCAGCGCGAGCCGGCGGGCGCGGAGGTCACGCGCCTGCCCGGCGGCAGGGCGACTTCGATCGCCGTCGCCTGCGTCGGGCTGGCGACGACGCTCGTCGCGCTCGTTCTGGCGGCGTTTCCCGCGCCTGACGAGGCGAACAAGCTGCTCGCCATCGTCAAGATCATCGGCATGACCGCGATCCTGCTGGGGACGGGAGCGCTCGTCTATTATTTCGGCCGCAGGAGCGCCCGGCGCGCCGCCGACTTCCCCAATGAGGACGCTGCGCCTATCTGCGCTATGGACTAGCGCCGGGGCAATCGAGCCCCTGTCGCCCAGGGGTGAGCAATGATTGAAACCGATATCGCGGCCAGGGATCGTCCAAAACGGGCGCGGGCCAAGCGCCAGCCGCCGCTGGAACGGCGGCAGGATCTGCTGGCGGTGACGGTGAGCTGCCTCGCCCGGCTGGGGCCGAAGGGAACGACCGGGCGCGAGATTTGCCGCCAGGCCGGCGTGTCGCACGGCTTGCTGCGCCACTATTTCCGTAATCCGGACAATCTGCTGCTCGAGACCTACGAGCTGCTGTGCGAACAACTGATTACGCATCTGGAAGCTGAAATCGGCGAGATCGACGATGATCCGGGCGCCGCGCTCACGCGCTTCTTCAGCGCCGCCTTCTCGAAGCAGTGGGCGAGCCCCGACGTGATCGGCGCGTGGATGGTCTTTTGGCAGTTGGTGCGCAGTCGCGAAGATTTTGCCGCAGTCAGCGCCAGCTTCAACGAACGCCAGCGGGCCTTGATGGATCGGATCGCGAGCCGGATTCCGCGCAGCGAAAGTGCGCCGCCGCTGGCCGATTCAGTCGCGATTCTCTCGGCGGTGCTCGATGGATTGTGGATCGAGTTCTATCTCTCGGAGGAACGGACGCCAAAAGAGCGCTGCATCGCGCTGTGCGAGGAAACGGCGGCGCGCCTGTTCAAATGCTGATGTGAAGAGCGCGCTTGCGCACCTGCGATTCCTGTTATACGAGTGTCTAACAAGACATCGGGAGTATCGCATCATGGCGCTCGCGCAGATTCGGCAGAATGTGGACCCGGACGAGGGGTGGAGCCTCCCGGCCTGGACCTATTCGGATCAGGATTTCTTCAACGCCGAGATTCAGCAGGTGATGCGGCCGTCGTGGCAGGTGGTCTGCCATATCAGCGACATTCCCGATCATGGCGACTTCCACACGCTCGACTATATCGGCGAGAGCATCGTCGTCGTCCGCACCAGGGAAGGCGGCGTCAACGCCTTCACCAATGTCTGCCGCCACCGCGGCGCGCGTCTGGTCGACGGCCCTTCGGGGTGCGCGAAGAAGCTGATCTGCCCCTATCATGCCTGGGCCTATGAGCTCGACGGCCGCCTGACCGGCGTGCCGATGCGGGAGACCTATGGCATCGACATGGCCAGGCACGGGCTGACCCCGGTCGAGCTGGAAATCTGGCGCGGTTTCATCTTCGTCCGGCTGGAAGGCGGCGGGCCGTCGGTCGCCGAGATGATGAGGCCCTATGAGCATGAGGTCGAGCCTTACCGCTTCGAGGATCTGCGCGCCTTCGGTCGCGTCACGCTGCGCCCGCGCCGCGTGAACTGGAAGAATGTCGGCGACAATTATTCGGACGGGCTGCACATCGCGGTCGCTCATCCCGGGCTAAAGCGCCTGATGGGCAACGGCTATGGCGTCGAGGCGAGCGAGCATGTCGACAAGATGTGGGGGCCGCTGGTCGATCGCACGTCGAACAACCCGTCGGAGCGCGCCTATCAGCGCTATCTGCCCCATGTCGATCATCTGCCCGAGGATCGCCAGCGGCTGTGGACCTATTTCAAGCTGTGGCCGAATGTCGCGTTCGACATCTACCCCGATCAGGTCGATTTCATGCAGTGGCTGCCGATCTCGCCCACCGAATGCCTGATCCGGGAAATCGCATACGCCGTTCCCGACGATCGGCGCGAGATGAAGGCCGCACGCTATTTGAACTGGCGCATCAATCGCCAGGTCAATGCCGAGGACACCACGCTGATCGAACGCGTTCAGGACGGCATGTCCTCGCAGAGTTTCTCGGTGGGTCCGCTCAGCCAGGACGAAGTCGCCCTGCGCAATTTCTGTCGCAAGATACGCCTCGCCATCCCCGAAGCGCGCCAGCATCGCGCGCCGAAGCCGGGTTGGAGCCATGCCTACGGAGCCGCCAAGTGACCAGGAAATATGATGCCGTGATTATCGGCGGCGGCCATAATGGGCTTGTCTGCGCTTATTATCTGGCGCGCGCCGGCAAGTCGGTGCGCGTGCTTGAACGCCGCCCGATCGTCGGCGGCGCGGCCGTGACCGAGGAGTTCCATCCCGGTTTCCGCAATTCGGTGGCGAGTTACACGGTCAGTCTGCTGCAGCCCAAGGTGATCCGCGACATGAAGCTGGCCGAACGCGGCCTGCGCATTGTTGAACGGCCCATCTCAAACTTTCTGCCGCAGGAAGATGGCGGCTACCTGAAGCTCGGCGGCGGGCTGGAGCGGACGCAGGCCGAGTTTCGCCGCTTTTCGCAGCATGACGCCGATGCGCTGCCGGGCTATTACGAAACGCTCGACACGGTGGCGGACGTGCTGCGCGACCTTGCGCTTCAGTCGCCCCCCAATATCGGCGACGGCATTCATACGCTGATCGCCGCCGCCAAGCAGGGGCGCGGCCTGACGAAGCTCAGCCTCGCGCAGCAGCGCGACGTGCTGGAGCTTTTCACCAAGTCCGCACGCACCTTCCTCGATAGCTGGTTCGAGAATGAAGCGATCAAGGCGGCGTTCGGGTTCGACGCGGTGGTCGGCAATTTCGCCAGCCCCGATACGCCCGGTTCGGCTTATGTGCTGCTTCATCACGTCTTTGGCGAAGTGAACGGCAAGAAAGGCGCCTGGGGCCACGCCATTGGCGGTATGGGCGCGATCACGCAGGCGATGCGCAAGGCCTGCGAGGAACTGGGCGTCGAGATCACGCTAGAGGCGCCCGTCGCGCAGGTGCTGGTCGATGGCGGCCGCGCGGTGGGCGTGAAGCTTGAAAGCGGCGCGGAGGTTATGGGCGACGCCGTTATTTCCAACGTCGGGCCGCGTCTGCTCTATGACAAGCTGATCGCCGCGAGCGACCTCGCCCCGGAGTTCCGCCGTCGCGTGAAGGCGTTCAAGGTCGGCTCGGGCACGTTCCGCATGAACGTCGCGCTGTCGGAACTGCCGCGCTTTTCCTGCCTGCCCCAGCCGGGCGAGCATCTCCAGTCGGGCATCATCATCGCGCCGACGCTCGACTATATGGACCGCGCCTATACCGATGCGAAGCAGACCGGCATGTCGAAGGCGCCGATCGTCGAGATGCTGATCCCGTCGATCGTGGACGACAGCCTCGCGCCTCCGGGGCAGCATGTCGCCAGCCTTTTCTGCCAGCAATTCGCCCCCGAACTGCCCGACGGCAGGAGCTGGGACGATGCGCGCGAGGAGGGCGCCGACCTCATCATCGATACGGTCGAGCGCTGGGCGCCGGGCTTCAAGGCTTCGGTCATCGCGCGGCAGATCCATTCGCCGCTCGATCTGGAGCGCAAGTTCGGCCTCACCGGCGGCGACATCATGCACGGCAACATGTCGCTCGACCAGCTTTGGGCCGCGCGCCCGATCCTGGGCAACGGCGCGTATCACGGGCCGCTGAAAGGGCTCTACATGTGCGGTGCGGGCACGCATCCGGGCGGCGGCGTGACCGGTGCGCCGGGCCACAATGCGGCGCGGGAAATCCTCGCCGATCGCGGCCTGTGGCGCAGGCTGACGCGCGCGGCTTGAGCCGGGCCGGGCAATCGGTGCAGGATCGCCGCCTGTCGGGCGGGGAGCAGGCATGACGACGGCGACGACGACTTCGATCGACCAGGCGCTCGCGCACGCCCGGACCCTGCTTGCGCGCTCGCCGTCGCTCGCCGTCGAGCAGGCGAGCGAGATATTGCGCGTCGCGCCCGGTCACGCGCCAACGCTGGCGCTGCTCGGAAACGCCTATGCGGCGCAGGGCAAATTGGGGGAATCGATCGCCGCCCTGCGCGATGCGGTCCGGCGCGATCCGGCGCGCGCCGAAAGCTGGCGGCTGCTTGCGACGCAGCTTGCATTGGCGGGCGACATGACAGGCGTGGAAGCCGCGCAGGCCGGCGAGATGCGCGCCTCGGTCCATCATCCGCGCCTCCAGCAGGCGGCGCAGGCGCTGGTCTCAAACGACATCCCGGTCGCCGAGCGTCTGCTCAAGGCGCATCTGCGCGAAGATGACGGCGATGTCGCGGCGCTGCGCATGCTGGCCGAAGTCGCGGGGCGGATCGGGCGTTATGACGATGCGCGGGTGCTGCTCGATCATGCGCTGGCGATTTCGCCGGGCTTTACGCCCGCGCGCTTCAATCTCGCGCTCGTCCACTACCGCCAGCATCGCCCGGCCGAAGCGATCGCGGAGCTTGACCGGCTGATCGAGGATGAGCCTGATAACCCCGCCTATGGCAATCTGAAGGCGGCGGCGCTGACGATGATCGGCGAGACCGACGCGGCGGTCGACCTGTTCGAGCAGGTGCTGGCGGCGCGGCCGGCCCAGCCAAGGATCTGGATGAGCTATGGCCACAGCCTCAAGACCGTGGGGCGGCAGGGCGACAGCATCGCGGCCTATCGCCGCGCGATCGACATCGAACCGCGACTGGGCGAGGCGTGGTGGAGCCTCGCCAACCTCAAGACGGTGCGCTTCGATGCCGGCGACGCGCAGGCCATGGAAGCGGCGCTGGGACGCGGCGATCTGGCGGCCGAGGATCGCTTCCATCTTCATTTCGCTCTGGGCAAGGCGCTGGAGGACGCTGGTGAGTGGGAGGCGTCGTTCCGCCATTATGCCGAAGGCAATCGCCTGCGTCGCGCCGAGATCGACCATGCGCCGCTGACCGGACGCATCGAGCGATCTCGCGCCTTGCTGACGAGCGGGGTCTTTGCGGAGCGTGCGGAGCAGGGAGACCCGGCGCGCGATCCGATCTTCATCCTTGGCATGCCGCGATCGGGGTCGACGCTGATCGAGCAGATATTGTCGTCGCATAGCGCAGTGGAAGGGACGCAGGAACTGCCCGATATTCGCGCCCTCGCGCGCGATCATGCCGGCGGCGGGCGCGATGATTATCCCGCCGGGCTGCTCGACCTGAGTGCGGCGCAACTCGCGGCGATCGGCGCGGACTATCTCGATCGCACGCGTGTGCAGCGGCGCACCGCGCGGCCCTTGTTCATCGACAAGATGCCGAACAACTGGCTGCACGCGCCGTTCATCCACCTGATCCTGCCCAACGCGACGATCATCGATGCGCGCCGTCATCCGCTTGCCTGCTGCTTCTCCAACTTCAAGCAGCATTTCGCGCGTGGGCAGGCCTTCTCATATGATCTGGCCGAAATGGGCCGCTATTATGCCGACTATGTCGCGCTGATGGCGCATGTCGACGCGGTGTTGCCCGGCCGGGTTCACCGCATCCATTATGAAGCGATGGTCGCCGATACCGAAGGCGAGGTGCGGCGCCTGCTCGATCATATCGGGCTGCCGTTCGAGGAGGCATGCCTGCGCTTCCACGAGAATGACCGCGCGGTCCGCACTGCCAGCTCCGAACAGGTGCGCAGGCCGATCTTCCGCGAAGGCCTCGACCAGCATACGCATTTCCAGCCCTGGCTCGGGCCGCTCAGGGAGGCGCTGGGTCCGGTGCTGACCAGCTATCCCTATCCCGTCTGATCGCTAGACGAGATCGCGCGGAACGGCCTTTTCCCAGCGCTTGTCAAAAACTTTGACGTCGCCCTCCCACGCCTCGAACGTCTCTTCGCAGAGGAAGGCGGTGGGGGTCGATCTGGTCCGCGACCAGGCGCGCAGCTTGATGCGCCATTCGCCGCGCCGATAGCTGTTGAAGCCTTCGGCCTCGATCTCGGCGCTGTTGGGATCGTCCTCGCGGATCGTGCGGCGCATGCGATAGGCCTGGCCATAATAGGTGTCGGGGCCGGGGACATATTCCTCTTCGATCTTCGTCGACCCTTCTTCGATCACGAAGAGGCGGCTGCCGGGTTCGCCGCTGACCGCGACGCCGTCGAGACGGTCGAAATAGGGCGCTTTCTCCGCGCCGGGCGTGTCGTAGACCTGGCGCAGCACGGCGAAGGGCGGGGCATCGTCGTCTGACGCCGGGCGAACCGGCAGCATCAGGTGAGAGACGCCGGCGGTGATGTCCAGCGCCACGAGCTCCGGCGAGGGCCAGGCGACGGGCCACCATGTCTCGCTAAGCGCGATGCGGATGCGGTTGCCGGGCGAAAAGCGATGGCAGGCGAACTGGCCTTTCAGCGTCACGTCATAGTCGCGGCCGGGCTCCAGCGGCGTCGGCTTTTCGTGGCTGTCGCGGTGGGTGAGGTTGAGCAGGGCATAGGTGACGAAATGCGATTTGCCGTCGGGCGTTACTTCGGTGAGCCGCGCATTGAGCTTCGCGACCGGCTTGTCGCTGCGGATGCGCAGGCTCAGGACGAGTTCGCCCATGATGTCGATCGTTTCCGTCAGCGGCGCGGAATCGAAGCAGAGCGAAAGCGCGTCGTCGCCCGATTGTTCGCGCCAGCAATCGCCGGGCGCGCCGGCGCTGCATGAGGTGCGGTTGGCGAAGCCGATGGTGAGGTTGGTCGCGTGGCGCAGCAGTTTCGGTTCGCCCGCCGCGTCGCCGAGGCCGTCGGCATTGAGGTGGAAGCGCCGGTGTGCGATGCGCGGCGAAGGCCAGTTCGCTTCGGAAACGAACGCGCCGATCGTGTCGCGGGGATAGCTGTAACCTTGCGGCATGTCGGCGCGGAACGCCCAGAAGCGCGGTTCCTCCATGATGCCGTTGGCCTCGCCGTTCAGCCAGTGCCGCCACCAGCGCGCCTCGACGGGGAGCCAGTCGACGCCCGGGCCGGGAACGCCGTTGGCGTTGAAGGCGGGCTCGCCGGTGTGGTCGGGTGCCTGGGCATAGCCCGGCCAGCTATGCGCCCAGGGGCCGATCAGCGCCTTTTGCGGCGCCTGCGGCGCGCGCTCCATCATCCGCGTGACGGAAGGCAGATAGGAATCGAGCGTGCCGCCGAGGTTGAAAACCGCCGCGGTGATCCTGCCATAGTCGGTGGTCGATCCACTTTGCCACTTGGCGTCGTTGGTCTGATGCCCGTTCCAGTCGATGCTCACGGGCCGCGTCGCCGCCAGCCGCTCCATCCACATGTCGCGCCACTTTTCCCCGCCGACGATCTGCGGATCGGGCGGCGCGCGCATCACCACCTGCCATTCCATCGCCCAGCCCCATTGATCCTGGATCAGGCAACCGCCGCGATAGTGGATGTCGTCGAGATAGCGTTGCTCCGTGCCGCAGCATGAGACGATCGCCTTGAGCGCCGGCGGGGCCTTGGCGATGGCCTGCAACCCGGTGAAGCTGCTATATGATATGCCGCGCATGCCCAGCTTGCCATTGCACCAGGGCTGGCGCGCGATCCACGCGATCATGTCGAGCGCGTCGGCCTGTTCGGCCGGCATATATTCGTCGATTATCACGCCATCGGAATCGCCCGTGCCGCGAATATCGACGCGGATGAAGCCGATGCCGCGCCGGGCGAGCGCCGGCCCGACGAAATCGTCGCGCGATCGGTAGGCCTCGCGCTTCCGATATGGCAGATACTCGATCACTACGCCGCATGGCCTGGCGGCGGCGTCGGCGGGCAGGAAGAGGCGGGCGGCGAGGCGCGCGCCGTCGGGCATCGGAATCCAGATATTCTCGGTGACGCGGATTGCCGGGTCGTCGAGCGCGACGGGGACGGACAGCGCAGGCTCCTGCCCCGTATTCGCCAGCGCCTGCGCGGCGGGAGCGGCCGCCATCATGCCCAATATCGTCCGCCGCGTCGTCGCCATGCTGCCTCCGATCGATTATTGGACATTCGTCTCATAATCGATGCCGGCTGTCCAGCCGATGATTTCCAATCGCTTAGGATGCGTCTGTGCGCGCTTCCCCGATCATCCAGGCGCTGACCTGCGTCAGTGCGGGCGAGGCCGGGCGGTCGTCGGGATAGACGAGATAATAGGCTTCCTCGTTGCTGAGCGCGACGGGCAGCGGCGAGACGAGCGCGCCCGCCGCCAGTTCCGGTTCGATCAGGAAACGGGGGATGAGCGCGATGCCGCTCCCCGCCGCCGCCGCCTGCGCGAGCATCAGAAAATGCTCGAAGGAGCCGCTGGGGGCAGGCGCTTGGGCATCGCTGCCGGCGGCCCGCAGCCACTGGCTCCAGGCCGAGCGCCGCGAACTCTGCACGAGCAGCGGCCAGGACAGAATATCCTCCGGCGTCGCGATCGGCTGCTCGGCAAGGCGGGCGGGCGCGCAGACCGGGATCGCCTGCTCGCGGAACAGCAGTTCGTGGCGCGCGCCGGGCCAGTCGGGCAGCCCGAAATGGATCGCGGCGTCGAAAGGCTCGTCGGCGAAGCTGAAGGGGAAGGAACGCGCGGCGAAGTTCACGACGATATCGGGATGACGCGCGGTGAGGCGCGGCAGGCGCGGGGCGAGCCAGCGCATGCCGAAGCTTGGCAAGGTCGCGATGTTCAGCTCCCTGTCCGGCTGGCGGGCAATGGCGGCGGCGGTCGCCGCGCGGATGCGGTCGAGCGCCGGGGCGATCGCATCGGCATAGGCGCGTCCCTCGGGGCTGAGCGTTACGC
>QFNN01000046.1 GCA_003240855.1 Sphingomonas sanxanigenens | reverse complement strand
ATTTCAATCCCGACGGGTCGATCCAGACCGTCGACCCCTTCGTCGAATAAGCCGGCGCAGCATGTTTCTCGGCATCGATATCGGCACGTCGGGCGTGAAGGCCGTGGTGCTTGACACGCACGGCGCGGTCGTCGGCCAGGGCGTAGCGGCGCTCACCGTCCAGCGCCCCCGGCCGCTCTGGTCCGAACAGGATCCGGCCGACTGGTGGAAGGCGACGACCGCCGCGGTCCGATCGATCGATCCCGCGATCCGCCGCGCCGTCCGCGGCGTCGGCATTGCCGGGCAGATGCACGGCGCGACCCTGCTTGGCGACGACGATCAGCCGCTCCGCCCGGCGATCCTGTGGAATGACGGCCGCTCCTTCGCAGAATGCGCGGCGCTTGAGGCGGAAGTTCCCGACCTCCGGGCCATATCGGGCAATATCGCCATGCCGGGCTTCACCGCGCCCAAGCTTCGCTGGGTGCGCGCGCATGAGCCGGACATTTTCGCACGGGTCCGCACCGTCCTGCTTCCCAAGGATTATGTCCGCCTCAAGATGACGGGCGAGAAGGCGTCGGACATGTCCGATTCCGCCGGCACCCTCTGGCTCGACGTCGCCGCGCGCGACTGGAGCGAAACGCTGCTTGCCGCCTGCGGCCTGACGAAGGAGCAGATGCCCCGCCTCGTCGAGGGCAGCGAACAGGCCGGCCGCCTGCGCCCTGAAATCGCCGAACTATGGGGCATGGGCGAAGTCCCCGTCGCCGGCGGCGCGGGCGACAATGCGGCGGGCGCGACCGGCGTGGGCGTGGTCAGCGACGGCAAGGCCTTGCTCTCGCTCGGCACCTCGGGCGTGATCTTCGTCGCCAATGATCGCTTCCGCCCCAACCCGGCGCGTGCGGTCCACGCCTTCTGCCACTGCCTGCCCGCCATGTGGCACCAGATGTCGGTGCATCTGAGCGCGGCGTCCTGCATCGACTGGGTGGCGCGCCTCACCGGAGCGGCCGGCGCGGCGGATCTCTTCGCGCGCGCCGAAGCCGCCGGCCCGGCCAGCGGCCCCGAAATCTTCCTCCCCTATCTGTCGGGCGAACGCACCCCGCACAATGACGCGCAGGTGCGCGGCGCGTTCCTACGCCTCGATAACGACACCACGCCCGAACGGCTGGCGCAGGCCGTGCTCGAAGGCGTGGCCTTCGCGCTCGCCGACGGCCTGGCCGTGCTGCGCGAGGCGGGAACCGAAGTCGCCGAGCTCGCAGTGATCGGCGGCGGCGCGCGTTCGCGCTACTGGGGCCAGACGCTCGCAGCAGCAATGGGCGCGCCGCTCGTCTATCTGCAAGGCGGCGAAGTCGGCCCCGCCCTTGGCGCCGCACGCCTCGCACAGCTTGCCGTCGACGGCGGCGATCCGGCCGAAGTCTGCGTCGCGCCTCCGGTCGCGCACGTCATCGAGCCCGACGCCGCGCTCGCCGATCGCCTCGCGCCCAAGCTCGCCGCCTTCCGCGACGCCTACCCCCGCATCACTCCTCTCAATCCCGCCCCTCCTCTCAATCCCGCCCCTCCTCTCAATCCCGCAAGGAGCGCCTGATGGCCACCGACTATTTCGCCCAGATCCCGCAGATCAGCTACAAAGGCCCCGACAGCGACGACGAGCTCGCCTATCGCTGGTATGACAAGGATCGCGTCGTCCTCGGCAAGCGCATGGAGGATCATCTCCGTTTCGCCGCCTGTTTCTGGCACACTTTCTGCTGGCCGGGCTCGGATGTGTTCGGCGCGGGCACGTTCAACCGCCCCTGGCATCGCGGCGCGAACGACAGCGCGGCAGCGGCAGAGAAGCGCGCCGTCGCCTTCGATTTCTTCACCAAGCTCGACATCCCCTATTACTGCTTCCACGATGTCGACGTGATGGCCGAGGCGCAGAATGTCGCCGAGCATCGCCGCTATTTCGCCGAGGCTGTCGACGATCTCGAACGCCTCCAGGCCGCATCGGGGCGCAAGCTTCTGTGGGGCACCGCCAATCTGTTCAGCCACCCGCGCTTCGCCGCCGGCGCCGCCACCAGCCCCGATCCCGAAGTCTATGCCTTCGGCGCGATGCAGGTCCGCGATGCGCTTGAAGCGACCAAGCGCCTCGGCGGCGACAACTATGTTTTGTGGGGCGGCCGCGAGGGCTATGAGAATCTCGGCAACACCGACCTGAAGCGCGAGCTGGACAATTTCGGCCGCTTCCTCAGCCTCGTCGTCGAACACAAGCACAAGATCGGCTTCACCGGCGCCATCCTGATCGAGCCGAAGCCGCACGAGCCGACCAAGCATCAATATGATTTCGATACCGCGACCGTTTACGGCTTCCTGAAGCGTTACGGCCTCGAGAACGAGGTGCGCGTCAATATCGAGGCGAACCACGCCACGCTTGCGGGCCACACGTTCGAGCATGAGATCGCGACCGCCGCCGCGCTCGGCATCTTCGGCTCGATCGACGCCAATCGCGGCGATCACCAGAATGGCTGGGACACCGACCAGTTCCCCAATTCGGTCGAGGAGCTGACGCTGGCGATGCTCGAGATCCTGCGCGCCGGCGGCTTCACGACCGGCGGCTTCAATTTCGACGCCAAGGTGCGCCGCCAGAGCATGGACCCGGTCGACCTGTTCTACGGCCATATCGGCGGCATCGACACAGTGGCGCGCGGGCTGCTCAACGCCGCGGCGATCATCGAGGACGGCCGCGTCGACGCCATCAAGGCGGAACGCTATGCCGGCTGGAACGGCCCGCTCGGCCAGCAGATCGGCGCGCTCGATCTCGCCGGCATCGCCGATCTCGCGGTCGAAAAGGCGTTCGATCCCAAGCCGCGCTCCGGCCGGCAGGAGCGGATCGAGAATCTCGTCAACCGCTTCATCTGAGGTTCGTTTCGTCGGGGGCGTCCGCCGCTTCGTCTTGCGACGCTGGCGGGCGCTCCCTATTCTTGCATCACTCCTGCCCCGAAGGATATTTCCGTGATTGATGGTGCAATTCTGATCGGCGGCGAGGCGCGCCAGGCCGATGCCCGCTTCACTTCAGTCAACCCCGCGACCGGCGAGACTCTGTCGCCCGATTTCTCATCTGCGGGCGTCGACGCCGTCGCCGAAGCGGCGGCCCTCGCGGACGCAGCCTTCCCGATCTATGCTGCGACCGATCCCGGGACGCGCGCCGCTTTCCTCGAAAAAATCGCCGACAATATCATCGCCATCGGCGATGCGCCGATCGAGCGCGCCATGGCCGAAAGCGGCCTGCCCCGCCCCCGGCTTGAAGGCGAGCGCGGTCGCACTGTCGGCCAGCTTCGCCTCTTCGCGTCGGTCGTTCGTCAGGGTGACTGGCTCGATGCGACGATCGATCCCGCGCTGCCCGATCGGCAGCCGCTGCCGCGCCCCGATCTCCGCCGCGTCAACATCGCGATCGGTCCGGTTGCGGTTTTCGGCGCGTCCAACTTCCCGCTGGCCTTCTCGGTCGCGGGCGGCGACACCGCATCTGCGCTCGCCGCCGGCTGCCCCGTCGTCGTCAAGGGCCACCCCGCGCATCCGGGCACGGGCGAACTGGTCGCGCGCGCCATCGCCGACGCCGTCCAGGCATCGGGCCTGCCCGCCGGCATTTTCTCCTACCTGCCGGGCGAGACGGTCGAGCTTGGCGGCGCGCTCGTCGCCGATCCGCGCATCAAGGCGGTGGGCTTCACCGGCTCGCGCGGCGGCGGCCTCGCGCTGATGCGGATCGCCGCTCAGCGTCCCGAGCCGATCCCCGTCTATGCCGAGATGTCGAGCATCAACCCCGTGATTCTCTTCCCCGCCGCGCTCGCCGCGCGCGGCGAAGCGATGGCGACCGCATTCGTCGGCTCGCTGACCATGGGCGCAGGCCAGTTCTGCACCAACCCGGGCCTGATCCTCGCGATCGACAGCCCCGAACTCGACGCCTTCGTCGCGGCTGCGGGCAAGGCGCTCGCCGAAAGCCAGGGCCTGACAATGCTCACCCCCGGCATCCACGCCGCGTTCGAGAAGGGCGTCGCCGCGCTTGAAGGGCATGAGAATGTCCGCACCGTCGCGCGCGGCTGCCCGGCCGGCGGCGTCAACCAGGCGGTCGGCGCGCTGTTCGAGACCGATGCGCAAAGCTTCCTCGCCGATCACGCGCTCGGCAATGAAGTGTTCGGCTCATCGTCGGTGGTCGTTCGCTGTCGCGACTTTGGCGAACTCGGTCAGGTGATCCGTGGCCTCGAAGGTCAGCTCACCGCCACGCTGCAGACCGACCCGGCCGACGAGGCCGAAGCCGCGAAGCTCGTCCCGCTGCTCGCCGAGCGCGTCGGCCGCATCCTTGCCAACGGCTGGCCCACCGGCGTCGAGGTCGCCCCGGCGATGGTGCATGGCGGCCCCTTCCCGGCGACCAGCGACGGCCGCACCACTTCGGTCGGCACGCTCGCCATCTATCGCTTCCTCCGCCCGGTGAGCTTCCAGGGCATGGCGCAGAGCCTGCTCCCGCCTGCCGTTCAGGACGCCAACCCCTGGGGCGTCGCACGCCGGATCGATGGCAAGCGTGAGGCGTCGCCGCGGTGATCGCCGCGAGGGGGCGAGCGCCAGTGACGGGGCCGGTCGCGTGAACGACGGCCCCGCACGCTCCCCCCGCATCCACGGCGCGATCGCGCGCGCGATCGGCGTCGAGATCGTCGGCGGCGTCCGCAATCCGGGCGATCTGTTCGGCGGAGAGATCGAGGCCAGCGAGGCGTTCGGCGTCTCGCGCACCGCCTATCGGGAGGCGATCCGCATCCTCGCCGCGAAGGGGCTGGTCGAAAGCCGCCCCAAGGCCGGCACCCGCGTCACCCAGCGCGAACGCTGGAACCTGCTTGACCCCGATGTGCTCGCCTGGAGTTTTGAGGGCGAGCCCGACGCCGGGTTCATCCGCGACCTGTTCGAGCTGCGCGGCGTGATCGAGCCCGCCGCCTGCGCCTTCGCGGCCGCGCGACGCGACGAGCAGGACATTGCCGAGATGCGCGCCGCGCTCGACGACATGGCGGCGCACGGGCTCGCCACCGCTGAGGGACAGGCGGCCGACCAGCGCTTTCACCGCGCCATCTTCGCGGCCGCGCGCAACGCCCCGCTGGGCGCGCTCGCCAGCTCGGTGAGCGCTGCGGTGCGCTGGACGACTGAGTTCAAGCATCGCAAACGGATGCTCCCGCGCGATCCGATGCCCGATCATCTCCGCGTCCACGATGCGATCGAGGCGCAGGACGCGCAGGGCGCGCATGCCGCCATGGCCTATCTGCTCGATCTCGCCTTCGACGATATGGGCTTCGACCGCCCGGCCTGACGGGATCGTGCCGCCGGCGCGCCCCATCTGTTCTGCAAAAAATCAGGGCCGGCCCCGAAGGACCGGCCCCAGTCACCGCAGGACCGCGGGGATCAGAAGCGTCCGCGCAGGCCGATCATCACCTGCCGGCCCGGGCTGAAGTAGGAAAAGACGGCATTGTCGAACTGGAAGTTGCTACGCTGCTTTTCCTTGAAGATGTTCTGCACGTCGAGGGTCAGTTGCGGCAGACCGTTGATGTTGAAGATCTTCGCGAAATCGAGCGAGCCGCTGAAGTCGAACTGCTGATATTTGGCGGTGTAGATACGCGCGGCGGTGATGCCGTTCTGTCCCGGATCCGACGCCGCGAAACCGCGGTTGAAGTTGGTCGAAAGCCGCGCCGAAACGCCGCCATGTTCATAATAAGCGGTGATATTGTACGTCACCGGCGGCACGCCCGTGGCCAGCGCCGGCGCCGCGCCGGAACCGCTCTGGTTGATCAGCGTCAGGTTGGCGGTGAAGCCGAAGCCGTCAATCCCCAGATAGCGGCCGATCAGGAAGTCGAGCGGCTGCACCCAGTTCATCTCGAGGCCGTTGACGATCAGCGTGCCCGTGGCGTTGACCTGCTGGGTCAGCACCACCGTCGCATTGTTGGGGCCGCCGCGCGAGTCGATCGCCGCCTGCTGCGTCGGGGTCAGCGTCGAATAGGTCACGCCGTAACGCGCCAGATCGCTGAACGGCACGGTCACATTGCCGTTCACCGTGAACCCGGTCACCGCCTTGCGGAATGCGGCGATGCCCACATAGCCTTCCTTGCCGGTATAATATTCGGCGCCGAAGTCGAAGTTGGTCGACAGGAAAGGCTTGAGCGCGGGGTTGCCGACGCTGCCGATATCGGCGGACGGGTTGCTGAAGTTCAGCCCCGGCAGCATCTGGCTCGGATTCGGGCGCGTCATCGTCCGCGACACGGCGGCGCGCAGCACCACATTGTCGCCGACATGGAAGGCCGCGCTCGCCGCCGGCAGCCAGTTGCTATACTTCTGGCCGGTATAGACGAAGTTCAGAATGTTGGGATAGCAGGAGCCGTCGCGCGCGCCGCCTGTCCCCGGGCACCCTGCAGGCAGCGGCCCGGCGCCATCCGGATCCTGCGCATTGCGCGGATCGGCGATCGACACATAGCCGCCGATACGCTGGTCGGTATGGACCCAGCGGAGACCCGCGTTGAAATCCAGGCGATTGTCGCCGATGGGCAGATTGCCGTTGACCTCGCCGTAGAAACCCAGCGTCTTTTCGCGGACATAGCCGCCCGAAGCGCCGGTGTTCGACCCCGTCGAAGGCGGCGAAGCGGCATGGAAGGCCTCGTAATTGCTCGCCTGCTTGAACTTGTTCCAGTCAAGCGTGACGAAGCCCAGCGGCCCCGGCATCAGATAGGAAGGAACGGCGCTGTTGGGGATCAGCGATCCACCCCAGCGGATCGGGCCGCTCTGCCCGGCGGTGAAGCCGGTGCCATAGGCGGGATAGGTCGGGTAACCCGCCCCCGGCGTCGCCGAACTGAGGCCGTTGCACGGCGGCTGCGTGTTCGGACTCGGCAGGAAAACGCTGGGCTGGTTGCCGCAAACCGCATTCTGCCAGGCCTGGCTGTTGTCAGTCGCCCAGATGCGGCGGCCCACTTCGTCATAGGCGCCGCCGACCTTCAGATTGAGTTTTTCCTCACCCCACTGCAGGTCGCCGCGCACGCCGCGCGTGAAGGTGCTGCGATACTCGTCCTGGATGTTCACGCGACCGCCCGGCCAGCCGAAATTGGCCGGGTTGTTGAGGTCGACATTGGTGTCGATCGAAGGGCGGCCGCCGGTGCTATTGTCGTAGTTTACGGTGACGCCCGAATTGGGCGCAGTCAGAACGAGCACGCTGGGCACCTCGCGGTGGAACTTGCTCTTGGTGTAATTGCCGTTGAGGCTGAACTTCAGGTCGTCAGTGATCTGGTAATCGAATCCGGGATTGACGCCCCAATAGGTCAGATGCTCGATGAACGGGCGATATTCGAGAAAGAATTGCGAGTTGTAATAAGTGCCCTTGGTGACGGTGCAGCCCTGGCTGCAATCGGCCTTGTCATATTGGGTGTTGACCGGGATCGCGGCGCCGTTGCGCACGATCCAGTTCATGTCGACG
This sequence comes from Sphingomonas sanxanigenens, assembly GCA_003240855.1. GTDB lineage: Bacteria > Pseudomonadota > Alphaproteobacteria > Sphingomonadales > Sphingomonadaceae > Sphingomonas_L > Sphingomonas_L sanxanigenens_A. The sequence continues at coordinate 13,266 of QFNN01000046.1, read as the reverse complement.
CGGCGCAGATTGTTCCACTTTTCCGAATACATGCCATCGACATAGGCGTGGAAGCGATCGCCCTTATATTCCGCGCTCGCCACGAAGCTCAGCCGGTCCTTGGTGCCATATTCGGTCACCGGGCGGCCAAGGCGGGGCAGGATGCCATTGTCGATCTGATTGATGTTCGCGCCGGGATTGTTGGCGAGCAGCCAGGCCTGGTCGATCACCGTGCCCGTCGGCGCTCCGGGGATGCCTGCGCCCGCCGGCACAGCGCCGGGGATCGTCCAGTTGCCGCCGCCGGTTGAATTGCGCGTGCTGCTCGTGCTCTGCGTCGCGCTGAGATTGGGATTGGTCAGGCCGACCGTCTCATAACCCTTGACGTTGACCTGCGATCGCACGCCCGCGACGCCGACGAGGATGCCGAAATTGCCCATCGTCGTGCTGGCCAGCACCGATCCGCGATAGCCCCACTTGCCGGTATTGCTGATGTTGGTCGTCTGCATGCCGTAGGTGAGGCGCGTGCCTTCCTTGTCGAAGGGGCGGGCGCTGCGCATGTTCACGGTACCAGCCGCGCCGCCCTCAAGCATGTCGGCGGACGGGCTCTTGCTCACGGTCAGGCTGGTGAACAATTCAGTCGGGAATACGTCGAGGTCGACTTCGCGGTTGGTGCTCTGCTGGCCGTCGCGGCCCGTGGACGCCACCGCGATCGGGGCGTTGTTGAGCAGCACGCGGGTGAAGTTAGTGCCGAGGCCGCGGATCGTGACCTGCTGGCCTTCGCCGGTGATGTCGCGGCTGATCGTCACGCCCGGGATGCGATTGAACGATTCGGCGATGTTGGTGTCCGGGAACTTGCCGATATCCTCGGCAAAGATCGAATCCGTGAAGCCGACCGAGTTCTTCTTCGACAATGTCGAGGTCGCAAGGCTGGCGCGATAGCCGGTGACGACGATATCGCCCTCACTGGCCTGAGGCGCTTCGCCGGCGGGCGCGGACGCCGGCAGGCTCGCGTCCTGCACGCCGGCCTGCGCCCATGCCGGGCTGGCGAGGATGAGCCCCGGCGCCGACGCGGCGGCCAACAGCGCAGCGCGCACGGATTTACGGCGTGAAATGAAGTTCATCTTCCCCTCCCTTTGCGGCCGTCGCTTCTTGGTCGATCGGCGCGATGCGTAGCCACCATGACTGGTAGCGCTATCACTCTCGATTAATACTATGAGTTATTTCTGTCAAGAACCGCCTCGATGAGACTTGCGGATGAGGGGCCGGGCGCCCCCCGGGGGGTGGGCGCGCGTCGTCAGCAGCCCGCGCCTTCGGCACGCATCGCCCAGCGAATCGCGCCGTCGATCAGCTTCAGATGCAAGGGCTCGGCATAGGTCTCCGCCTTGTGCCCGAGCGCCGAGAAGAAAATGCGCCCGCGCCCTACGCAGCGCGTCCAGACGACAGGATGGATCCGGCCCATGCGCTGCCCGGGCCCCGGCGCGTAGCTGCCTTCGTCAAGCGTCGCGAGGATACGCGTCCCCTGCCCGTGCGGGGCGTGATCGAACGCATACCATTCCTCCACGCGGCTCCATTCGGCCGGCAGATCGCGCGTCGCCGGATGATCGCGGTCGATCACATGGATCGTGCCTGGCTGGAACTGGTCGGGCTTAGACGTATGGCCGATGAACTGCGCGCCGAGCAGCGTCTCGACATACCAGCGCCAGTCATAATCATGGTCGCCGCCCGCACCGTGGAGCATCACCACGCCGCCGCCGCGCTCGATCCAGCGCCGGAAGGCCGCGCGCTGCCCGGCGTCGAAGATCGTCCCGCTCGTGCTGTTGAGGATGACGGCGCTGAAACGGCCCAGATCGCGCCGGTTCATCACCGCCGCATTTTCGGTGACAAAGACGTCGCGCCCCTCTCCCTTCACCAGCTTTTCGAGCGCCGCAGTCGCAGCGCGAATCTGCTCGCTATCGCGGAAGCCGTTGGTCTTGGACAGGATCAGCACCGCGCCGCGCCGCAACCTGGGCAGGCGCGGCGGAACCCTGTCCATGATCGGGGTCGGCCAATAGAGAGGGTTCTTCACATATGGGGTCGGCGCAGGCGCGGCGGCCGGGGCAGGCTTCGCGCCCTGCCCCGGCGACGCCGCGCCGCTCGTCGCCGCCATCAGCGCTCCGGCGAAGATCAGCGCGCGTCCGATCATCGCGCGCGCCCTCCTGCCGCCGCGCCTCAGCCCTGCATATCCTCCAGCTCGCGCCCGCGCGTCTCGGTGACCATCGCGCGCACGAAGAAGAAGGAAATCGCCGCGAACAGCGCATAGCCGGTATAGGTGACCGCCAGCCCCGGCGAGACCGCCAGCGACGGGAAGCTCACCGAGATCGCGGCGTTGGCGATCCACTGTGCGAAGCCGGACACCGCCAGCCCCGATCCGCGGATCTGGTTGGGGAACATCTCGCCCAGCATCACCCACATGATCGGACCCCAGCTCAGGTTGAAGAAGATCACGTAGAGATTGGCGGCGACAAGCGCGATAACGCCGCTGTTGCCGGGCAACGATACGCCGCCGTCCGCGCCCGTGACGGCGGTCGAGAAGGCCCAGGCCACCGTCGCCAGCGTCACCGCCATGCCCGCCGATCCGATCAGCAGCAGCGGCTTGCGCCCGATCCGGTCGACCAGCGCGATCGTGGCGACGCACGCCCCGATCGAAAGCACGCCCGACAATATGTTGGTCTGCAGCGCATAATCCTCGGAGAAGCCCACTGCCTCCCAAAGCGTCGCGCCGTAATAAAAGACGACATTGATGCCCACGAGCTGCTGGAAGATGGCGAGGCCGATACCCGCCCAGAGGATCGGGCGAATCCTGCCGGTCTTTTTGTCGATCAGGTCGGACAGCTTGGGCTTGTGATGATCGCCGGCAAGGCTGGCGCGGATCTCCGCGACCTTGCGATCGGCCTCCTCGCTGCCGAACAGCCTGGTCAGCACGGCGTGCGCCCGCGCCTCCTGTCCCTTCACCACGAGATAACGGGGGCTTTCGGGGATGACGAGCAGCGCGAGGAAATAGATCGCCGCCGGAATCGCCTGCAGCCAGAACATCCACCGCCAGGCAGGCTCGCCCGCCCACAGGATCGCGGTCGATCCGCCGGCGTAACGCGCCAGCACGAAGTTCGCGACGAACGCGCCGGTCAGGCCGGTGATGATCATCACCTGCTGCACGCTCGACAGCCGCCCGCGGATCGATGCCGGCGTGACTTCGGAGATATAGACGGGGGAAGTCACGCTCGCCGCACCGACGCCCAGGCCGCCGATGATGCGGGCGATGATGAATATCTCGGAACTGGAGGCCGCGCCCGCGAGAAGCGCGCTGACGAGGAACAGGATCGCCGCGATCATCATCACGCTGCGACGCCCGATCATGTCGGCCAGCCGCCCCGCGCCAAACGCGCCGATCGACGAACCGACAAGGATCGCGCCCACATTGATGCCGATACCCAGCTTGCCCAGATCGAAAGCCGATTCCAGGCCCTTCTGGGTGCCGTTGATCACGCCTGAGTCATAGCCGAACATGAAGCCGCCGATCGTGGCCACCGCCACGATCGCTGCGATGAAGCCGATATTGACGCGGGCCATGCCCGCTCCAGCCGCCGTTGCCATCCTTGCCTTCGCTCCTTCCCCGTCCGGCCCCTTCTCGGGAGGCCGGATCTGCGCCGGTGGCCATGGCGTCCCGCCTGACCGGCGCCGGCGCACCCTGTTGAACCGATTGCCAGGAGAATGGAACTTGGCGTTGCGCGCCGGACTGTAGCCGGTCCCGCCGCCCCCTCTCCTCGACATCTGCTTTTGATAGCGCTACCAATATCAGCAACGTGGCGCTGTCAAGGGCGCATGCGGTATAGAGGTGTGGGAGAGAGATTCGGGCATGGGGCAATTTCGCGCGATCGGGCTTGTCGTCGTCGCGGCGCTGTCGATCGGCGCGGCGCGCCCGCAAACGCGCGAGCATCTGCCTGAACATTGGGTTGGAAGCTGGGCGAGTTCGCAACTCGTCCCGGATGCGCAGAACGCCCTTCCCGATAGCGATCTTGGCGATGCGACGCTGCGTCAGGTCGTCCGCCTGTCGATCGGCGGCGATCGGTTCCGCCTGCTGCTGAGCAACGCCTTCGGCGCCCGGCCTCTCGTCATCGACGCCGCCCATATCGCGCTCGCCGCTTCCGCCGATTCGCCGCGCCTCAGACCCGGCACCGGCCGCGCGCTGAGCTTCGACGGTCGTGCGGAAGTCACCATTCCCGCCGGCGCGAGCTACTGGTCCGATCCTGTCGCACTGGACGCTCCGCCGCTGGCCTCGGTCACGATCAGCATCCACCTGCCCGCCGCGCCTTCGCGCCAGACGAGCCATCCCGGCTCGCGCGCGACCAGCTATGTCGTCGCCGGCAATCATGTCGCCGACGCCGATCTGCCGGGTGCGAAAGCGGTCAATGGCTGGTTCCAGATAGCGGGCGTCGCGGTCGCCGCCGCTCCTGCTGCGCGCGCGGTCGTCGCTTTGGGCGATTCGATCACCGACGGGCACGGCGCGACGACCAACGGCAATGATCGCTGGCCCGATCGGCTTGCGGAGCGCCTGCAGGCCGATCCCCGCACGCGTGCGGTCGGCGTGCTCAATCACGGCATTGGCGGCAACCGGCTGCTGCTGGACGGGCTTGGTCCCAACGCCCTCGCGCGCTTCGATCGCGATGTGCTCGCCCAGCCCGGCGTGCGCTATCTGATCGTTCTCGAAGGCATCAACGATCTCGGCACGCTCACTCGCGACGCTCCCGCAACGCCGGAGGCGCACCGCGCGCTCGTCGCCCGGATGATCGGCGCCTATCGCCAGATCGTGGCGCGTGCGCATGCCGCGGGCGTCAAGGTCTATGGCGCAACGATCCTGCCCGACGGCGCATCGGGCTATTACCATCCAGATGCGCAGAACGAAGCCGATCGCCAGGCCGTCAACGCCTGGATCCGCACGCCCGGCAATTTCGATGCGGTGATCGATTTCGATGCGATCGCCCGCGATCCAGCCGATCCCCGGCGGATGAAGAAAGCCTATGATCTGGGCGACGGCCTCCACCCCGGCCCGGCCGGCTACCGTGCGATGGGCGACGCCATCCCGCTCGATCTGTTCAGGTAGCAGGCGCGATGCCCGCTCCGCCCCCTTCGCTCGAACGCGGAAACCCGCTCGCGGGGCTTCCCAATATCAGGCCGCGGGGCAAGGATCGGTCAGTGCTGATCGTCCCGCCGCGCGCTTGCGAAGCGGCGAGGCGACCGCGCGACGAGGCCGACGAAGGCGAACGCTCCTAGAACGCCCCGCCCCGCCCCGCGCCCCCGGCGAAACGCCCCGCCCCTATTTCCGCCTCGGCGCGCAACGGCTTCTCGCCTTCGCGCCCCTCATAGCGCAGCGCGTCGGCCAGTTCATTGTCCCATTGGCGATAAGCCGACATGCGATCGGTCCTCATGCACAATTGCGGAAAGGCGGCGACCTGCCGCGCGATCGCCTGCGCCTCGGCCAGCGCCTCGCCCGCCGGGGTCACGCGGTTGGCCAGCCCGAAGGTCAAGGCCTCATCCGCCGCCACCGGCCGCCCCGTCAGGATCATGTCGAGCGCCCGGCCTTGCCCCACGATGCGCGGCAGCCGGACAGTGCCGCCGTCGATCAGCGGCACGCCCCAACGCCGGCAGAATACGCCGAACACCGCCGTCGCGGAGGCGACGCGCATATCGCACCACAAGGCCAGTTCCAGCCCGCCAGCAACCGCATAACCCTCGACCGCCGCGATCACCGGCTTGCCGAGCAGCATGCGTGAAGGCCCCATCGGTCCCTCGCCCTCGGGCTCATAGACATCCTTGCCCGTGCCGACCGTCTTGAGGTCGAAGCCCGCGCAGAAATTACCCTCCGCCCCGGTCAGCACCGCCACACGCGCGTCGTCGTCGGCGTCGAAGGCGGCGAAGGCCGCACGCAGCGCCAGCGCCGTTTCCGGGTCCACGGCGTTGCGGCAATGCGGGCGATCGATCGTGACGGTGCGCACCGGCCCGTCGTCGCTGATCCGCACGCTCATGCCGGCATCGCCCGTTCGATGATCGCGTGCGTGTCGATCGCCGCGTCATAAGCGCCATAGGCCGAGCCGCGCTCCTCGAACCGCAACCGGCAGAAAGCCTCCGCGACCGCGCTGTCCCAGCCGATCAGCACCGCCGCCTGCGCGGCAAGCGCCAGCCGCTCGACGAGCAGGCGCGCATTCGACTCGCTCGCCGCGCGCAGGTCGATCCGGTCGATCCAGTCGTCATAGGCATGGAAACGCCCGCGCGCGGATGCGAGGAAGCCCTGCAGCGCCTCGACGCCCTCCGGCTCGCGCCCCAGCGCGCGCAGCAGATCGAGCGCGATGACGTTGCCCGAACCTTCCCAGATCGCGTTGAGGGGCGATTGGCGGAAAAGGCGAGGCATCGGCCCCGCCTCGATATAGCCCGCGCCGCCATGGCACTCCATCGCCTCATAGACGAGGCCCGGCGTGCGCTTGCACACCCAATATTTGGCGAGCGGGGTCAGCAGCCGCGCGACGGGATCGTCGGCGTCGAAGGCCTGCGCCAGCCGCATGCCGATCGCCGTCGCCGCTTCGCATTCCACCGCAAGGTCGGCGAGCACGCCCGCCATCGCGGGCTGATCGACCAGCCGCCGCTGGAAAGCCGAGCGGTGCGCGGTGTGCCACAGCGCCTGCGCCAGCGCGCCGCGCATCTGCTGCGCCGATCCGACGACGCAGTCGAGCCGCGTATGCTGGACCATCTGAATGATCGTCGCCACCCCGCGTCCCTCGTCGCCCAGCCGCTGGGCCAGCGCGCCATGATATTCAATCTCCGACGATGCGTTGGAGCGGTCGCCCATCTTGTCCTTCAGCCGCATCACGCGGAAACCGGCGTTGCGCTCGCCGTCGGGCAGCCAGCGCGGCACGAGGAAGCAGGTCAGCCCGCCTTCCGCATAGGCCAGCGTCAGGAAGGCGTCGCACATCGGCGCGGAGCAGAACCATTTATGCCCCGTCAGCCGATACCAGTCGCCCTCGCCGGTGGGCTCCGCGCGCGTCGTGTTGGCGCGCACGTCCGATCCGCCCTGCTTTTCGGTCATCGCCATGCCGATGGTGACGCCCGCTTTCTCGCTCGCGGGTCGCGCTGCGGGGTCGTAGCGCCCGGCGGCGATGCGCGGCGTCCATATGGCGGCGACATCGGGGTTGGCGGCCAGCGCCGGCACCGCGGCATAGGTCATCGTCATCGGGCAGCTCGTCCCCGAATCCGCCTGCCCGGTCAGATAGAGGATGGCGGCATGGCCGACATGCCCGGCGGGGGTCCCGTTCCACGCCACGCTGGCGAAGCCGCTGTCCAGCCCCAGCTTCATCAGCTCGTGATATGCAGGGTGGAAGCGCACTTCGTCGACGCGCCGGCCGAAACGGTCGAACGTGTCGAGCACGGGCGTCTGCCGGTTGGCCTCGACGCCCCATTCGATCACCTCGGCCGATCCGCAGCGTGCGCCCAGCGCCGTCAGCCGCTCGGTCAGCCCCGCGCCGCCTGCCTTGATTACGGCCTCGGCCATCGCCTTGTCGCCGGTGAACAGGTTGCTGTTCTCCAGCGGCGGGGGCTGGTTGAACACGTCGTGCGTTTCAAGCCGCTCGATCGGGCGGATCGCAGTCATCGTCTTATCTCCTCAATCGTCGGCGGGCAGGCGCTTGGCGACCTGGCTCGCGATCGGGTCGCCGCTGTCGCGTTCGGCCACCGCCTGCTTGAATCCCACTTCCTGCGCGCGTTCGCGGAACCACATGCCCTCGGGCGAATGGCGCGACACGCCGTCGAAGAAGGTTGCGAACATCTGGGTGTTGTTCAGCCCCATATTGTCATAGGCCTGATTGACCACGGTCTTGGTCATCATAAGCTGGTTGCGCGGCACGCCGCGCAGCCGCCCCGCCAGCCGCTCGACCGCATCGTCCAGTTCCGCCTCGGGCGCCGATTCCAGCGCCAGCCCGATCCGCACGGCCTCCGGCCCGTCGATCAGGTCGCCCGTCATCATCATGCGCTTGGCCATTTGCGGCCCCAGCCGATAGACCCACATGGCCGGCGTCGGCACGCCCCAGACGCGCGCCGGCGGGTAGCCGATCCGCGCATCGTCGGCCATGATCAGGAAGTCGCAGCACAGCGCGATGTCCGATCCCCCCGCCACCGCCGCGCCGTGCACGCGCGCGATCGTCGGCTTGGTCGCGCGCCACAGCGCCATGAAGTCCTGCGTGTTGCGCCACATCATCTGGAAATCGAGCGTCGGATCCCAGGGCATGTCCTGCGATCCGCTGATCTCGCCCTTGCGCTCGGCATAATGTTTCAGGTCATAGCCGCCGCAGAAGCCCGGCCCCGCGCCGCGCACGACGATCACATGCACATCGGGATCGGCCTCGGCGCGCTCGACTGCAAGCCGGATCTCGCGCGGCATCCCGTCGGCGATCGCGTTGAAGCGGTCGGGCCGGTTGAGCGTGATCGTCGCGGTTCGATTGCCCGTCTCGTAAGCGAGCGTCCTGAAAGTCATTATTCCATCTCCTTCGGCGCATGCGCGGCGCCGTTCGCAAACGCCTCGACGATCTCGGCCTCGCCCAGCCCCGCCTCGGCCAGCACCGCACGGCTATGCTCGCCGACGCGCGGCGCATGATCGTCCAGCCCGGCGCGCGCGCCGTCGAAGCGCGCGACCGGCCGCGCGCGCCGCACCGCGCCAGCCTGCGGATGCGCAGTCACCGCGATGAAGTCGTCATGCGCCAGTTGGGCATGACCCGGCAGCGCGTCGGACGGGTTGGCGACCCCACAAGGCACGCCGGCCTCGACAAGCCGCGCGACGGCTTCGCTCGTGCTCAGCGCCTGCACGCGCGGGGCGGAGAAAGCGCGCAGATCGTTCCAGTTGAGGAAGCGCTTGGTCATATCGGCATAGCGCGGATCGTCCAGCAGCTCCGGCGCGCCGATCGCCCTGGTCCACCCCTCGAACTCGACCTGCGAAAGCATGACGACGACGATCCACCCGTCGGCGGTCTGCCAGGGCCGGTAAACCGACGCGATGTTGGGCATGCGCGAACTTGCGTCGGGGAACGCCTGGTCGCCGTGCAGATCGATCCAGCCATAGGCCACCGCCGCCTCAAGCATCGATATGTCGACGACCGAGCCGCGCCCGTGCCGCTCGCGCGCCAACAGCGCCGCCGTCACCGCCTGCGCGGCGTAAAGCCCCGCCGTCTTGTCGCAGATCCATTGCGGCGCGAGCAGCGGCCCTTCGGCTCCCCAGCTCAGCATCCCGGACTCGGCCTGCACGATCGGATCATAAGCGCGCGCCGAGGCCATCGGCCCGTCCTGCCCGAAGCCCGAAATGCGCGCGATCACCAGATCGCTCCGGATCGCGCGGAGCACGGCTTCGCTCAGCCCCAGCCGCTCCATCACGCCGGGGCGGAAGTTGTGGATCAGCACATCGGCCTCGGGCACCAGCCGCTTGAGCAGACTGCGCCCCGCTTCGGTCGAAAGATCGATCCCCACCGATTTCTTGCCGGCGTTGAGCGCGACATGCGCCGAGCTGAACCCGGGCGCGGCGATCGCGCCCAGCATTCGCGCCCGGTCGCCTTCGCGCGGCTCGACCTTCCACACGCGCGCGCCCTGCTGGGCCAGAAGCTGCGTCGCAAGCGGCCCCGCGACGACGCTGGTCAAATCGATTACGGTGATGCCCTTGAGGGGGAGCATCTTTCCTCTCCTTTGTTATTTGTTACAGTTGATGTCGGATATGGACGGGATTCGCAACATATTATTGGATGGCGGAGTCGAAACGCTCAGCGCGCGCACGCTGGTGGTCGATCTGCTCGATACCGGCGATCCGCTCGATTTCTCGACGCGCGACTTCGTCCGCGCGGGGGCGGCCTTCGGAATCGAGCCGACGGGCATCCGCACCGCGCTCACCCGGCTCAAGGCCGAGGGCCGCGTCAGCACGCCCGAACGCGGCCGCTATGCGATCGGTGCGGCGGGCGAGCCGCTGCGCCGCCGCATCCTGGGCTGGCGTGAAGCGCTGGCCCGACGCCGCACATGGGAAGGCAAATGGCTGATCGCGGTCGCCGGCCCGCACGACCGCGCCGACCGCACCGTCTGGCGGCGCACCGTGCGCGCGCTCGAACTGGAAGGCTTCGCCGAGGCCGAAACGAATATCTGGGCGCGCCCGGACAATCTCACGGGCGGCGTGGCGGGCGTGCGCGATACGCTCGCCATGCTGGGCGGCGCACAGTCGCTCCTCGTCGTCCAGGCCGATGGACTCGATCAGGCGCGCGCGGCGCGGTTCCCCGATTTATGGCCGGCCGCGGCGCTCGCCGCCGCGCACCTCGGCCGCGCCCGCCAGCTCGACCGGAGCGCCGCCGCGCTCGACACCGGCGATCTCGCCGCCGCCGCTGCGGAGACTTTGCTGCTCGGCCGCCAGGCGATCCGCGCGATCATGCGCGATCCCCTGCTCCCCGATGCACTCTGCCCCTCGCAGCCTCTCGCCACGCTGATCGAAGCGATGAATCGCTATCACCGCCTCGGCAAGCGCGTGTGGAACGCCTATCTGGCCGGCGGCGACGCTATGAAATAGCCGCGCGCCGCCGCCACGAAGGCGGCGGCGGCGGCGTCGGCAACCGGCAAAATCGCCGGCTGGGGCTCGTCAACAAGCCGCGCCGGCGATTTCAACCTCAATAAGCCGCCGAGAACGTCAGGAACCACTGGCGCGGCGGGATCGGATAACCCGAATAGCTGTTGGTCGCCGATCCGACCGACAGGGTGGAAATGCCCTTCTTGTCGGTCAGGTTGGTGATGTTCAGCGCGATTTCCGCCTTGCGCAGCGGGATGAGGTTTTCCGGGATCCTCGCGGCGAGGCGCAGCGAGGCCAGGAAGTAGGACGGCACGCTGGCGTCGTTGCTGAAGGTCGCGAAACGGCGGCCCACATAGTCGCCGATCATCTGCAGCTCGAACGGGCCCTGGGACAGCGTGGCCACCGTCTTGTTCATCCACTTGGGCGTGCCCGGAAGCTGCTTGCCGCAGGTCGGCACCACCCCGCCAGTCACCAGATAGCCCCCGATGCAGGTGCCCGTCGCAGCGCCGATGCCGGTTGCCGTGGCGGTATAGTCGCTCTGATATTTCGACAGATTGTAGGACGTCGCATTGTAGAGCGAAAAGGCCCGGCCGACCCGGAAGGTGAAGGCTGCATCCACGCCGTCGGTCTTTACGTCGCCGACATTGACGAGGACCGACGTGCCGCCGGTGATGGCGCCGCCCGCGATGCCGCCCGGGTTGGTCGAGATCGCCAGCAGGCGGTTCTTGAACTCGACATGGTAATAGTTGACCTGCGCCTCGAAGCTCATGCCGTTGCCGAAGCTGCGGCGGCTGCGCAGGCCGCCTTCGTAGGTCCAGCTACTCTCGGGCTTGCCCTGATCGGCGAAGGCGTCGAACGCGGACTGGCTGCCCGTGAACCAGGGGCCGCCGCCGCCGGCCAGATAGGCCTGATACTGGCGGAGATTCTTCTGGATGTTGAAATAGAGCTGCTCATGCTCGGTCACGTCGTAGGTCGCGCCGACGGCGGGCAGGAACCAGCGCAGCGTGTTGATCTTGCCCTGCGGCAAGCCGCCGGCGAGGCCCGAGAGCGAGCCGGTCCGCGGCTGCACGGGGTACCAGCCGTTCGCCCACTGCGCGCTGGTCTTGAAACCGGCCTGGAGCAGCAGCTTGTCGAACACCTGCCAGCTATCCTGGATGTGGAGCTGGAGCTGATTGATGCGCGCTTCGCCCTGATATTGGGTGAAGAGCGGCTGGGCCACGTCGCGCGGGCGGATATAGGGCGTCGACGTCGCCGGATTGTTGACGTCCACCGCATACCAGCGCCGCCACTGCGTCGTGCTGTTGCGCTCGAACCAGCCGCCCAGTTCGATCTTGTGATCGCCAAGATCGATGTTGAGCGCGGAGATCACGCCGCCGCGATCGATACGATATTCGGTGGTGCGCGTAATCAGCCCGGATCCGCCCGTTGCGGCGACCAGCGCGGCGCCCGCCGCCGCCGCCTGGGCGGTGGTCAGCGCGGTGCACGCCGCGGGGCGCACGCCGTTGCCGTTGCCGCCGAAGCGGCAATTGGTGGGCAGTGTCGCATAGGCGGGATCGAGATAGGCCTGCGCCGTCGTGATCGACTGGCCCAGCGGCCCGGCGACGACGCCGGCGCCGTCATTATGGTGGTAATAGGCGGTGGTCGACCAGTTGATATGGTCGGAGATGTGCGCGTCGTAACGCAGATAGCCGAGATAGTCGGTGCGCTGCGCATCCGAATAATAGTTGCGGTAATTGCTGCCCTGGGCCGCCGGCGAGTTGCCGAGCGCGTTCAGATAGGACGTGCGATAGGTGTTGAAGTCCGGATAGAAGAAGGGCTTGGTGTAAGGCGTATAGAGCTGGACCGGGGTCGCCGTGCCGCCCGCCGAAGGCTTGAAGAACACGGTCGCGTCCTCGTTCGGCTGAGTCATGTCGTTATAGTCGAAATAGAGCGTCAGCTTGCCGATCTTGTCGTCATGGACGAACTTGGCGTTGACCTGATAGCCGCCCTGATTGCCCTTGAAGTCCCAGGCGCGCGCATGCTGGCGCGCGGCCGAGACATAGGCCGAACTATTACCGCCGGGGCCGAACGTCCCGCTGTCGATGCGCACGAAGGTGCGCTGCGCATCATAGCTGCCGAAGGTCTGCGAGACCTGCGCGCCGAACTTCTCCAGCGGGTTGGATGAAAAGGTCTCGACCGTGCCGCCGAGGTTGCTGTTCGACGGCGTCGCGAGGTCGCCCGCGCCGGTCGCCACGATCACGCGCGAGACATTTTCGGAGATCACGGCGCGCTGCGGCGACAGGCCGTTGTAATTGCCGTAGCTCTGGTCGCCCAGCGGCAGCCCGTCCATCGTATAGCCAAGCTGGTTGGCGGCGAAGCCGTGGATGAAGATCTGCGCGTTCTGCTCGTTATAGCCCCAGGGATCGGCGGTGATGTAGAGCACGCCGGGCAGCGTCTGGATCGCCTTCAGCGGCGAGACGCCAGGCAGGATCTTCTGGATTTCGGCCTGCGGGATCGCAGTCGCCGAACGCGTCGACTTGCCGGTGACGATGACCGTGGCCGCCTCGTCGGCCGACGCATCCCCCTGTGCGGCGGGCGCATCGCTTGCATCGGCGGCGGCGGTCTGCGCGAAAGCGGCGTTGGCGAAGCAAAGTGCGCCAGCGAGCGCAAGCAGGCTCGAAGCAGATCGGATCACATTT
>QFNN01000045.1 GCA_003240855.1 Sphingomonas sanxanigenens | reverse complement strand
GGGACCATCACGAGGATGCCGACGAACAGCCCCAGCCCGACGCCGCGCGGCACCGATCGCCGCGTGAAGCGCCACAGCGCGGGGCGCAGCAGCAGGTGCGCGACCGGCCGAAGCCAGCGATTGCTCTCCAACTCCTCGCGCGTGGGGAGCATGGCGCGGATCTTGTCCGCCGCCCAGGTCTTGTTCCTAGCCACGGTCCCTCAGCAGGCGGGACTGCTCGCGCTTCCAGTCGCGCTCCTTCTCGGTCGCGCGCTTGTCGTGCATCTTCTTGCCCTTGGCGAGCGCGAGTTCGACCTTCGCGCGGCCGCGCGGGTTGAAGTAGATGGACAGGGGGATCAGCGTCATCCCCTCGCGCTGGACTGCGTTGCGAAGCTTGTTGATCTCGCGCTCATGGAGCAGCAGCTTGCGTGGACGCTTCGGCTCGTGATTGAATCGGTTGCCGTGGCTGAACTCGGGGACGTTGGCGTTGATGAGCCAGACTTCGTCGTCCTTCAGTTCGGCATAGCTTTCGGCGATCGATCCCTCGCCGAAGCGCAGCGATTTCACTTCGGTTCCGGTCAGGGCGATGCCGGCCTCGTAGAAATCCTCGAGGAAATATTCGTGGCGCGCGCGCCGGTTCTCGGCCGCGATCTTCACTTTTTCAAACGTTGCAGGCTTGGGACGCGCCATCAGATAAGTCCGGCAATCTCCAGCGCCTCGTCGACGCGCGCGCGCGCGGCGGCCGAAGGCGGCGTCATCGGGAGGCGAAGTTCGGCGCTGAACTCCGGCCTGATGCGGTTAAGCGCATATTTGACCGGGCCGGGCGACGCATCGGCGAACAACGCATCGTGGAGCGGATAGAGCTTGTCCTGCAGTTCGCGCGCGACTTCCCAGTCGCCCGAGATGCAGGCGGACTGGAACTCGGCGCACAGACGCGGCGCGACGTTGGCGGAAACCGAGATGCAGCCGCGCCCGCCCATCGCCATGAAACCCAGCGCCATGTCGTCATTGCCCGAAAGCTGGCAGAAATCGGCGCCGCACGCGATGCGCTGCGCGGTGACGCGGCCGACGACGCCAGTGGCGTCCTTGACGCCGACGATCGTCGGAATCTGCGCAAGACGGCCCAGCGTATCCACCGAAATGTCCGTCACCGTGCGCGCGGGGACGTTATAGAGGATGATCGGCAGGTCGCACTTCTCGGCAAGGAAGGCGAAATGGGCGTAAAGCCCGTCCTGATTGGGGCGATTATAATAAGGCGCGACGAGCAGCGCGGCGGCCGCCCCTTCCGCCTTGGCGAAGCGCATATGCTCAAGCGCCGTCATCGTATCGTTCGATCCGCAGCCTGCGATCACCGGCGCCCGCCCCGCCGCCGCCGCGATGCACAGCGCGATGACGCGGTGATGCTCGTCAAGCGTCAGCGTCGCGCTTTCGCCGGTCGTCCCGCACGGAACGAGCGCGCTGCTGCCATTGGCGATCTGCCAGTCGACCAGCGCGGCATAGCCCGCCTCATCGACCGCCCCGTCGCGGAACGGCGTCAGCAGGGCCGGAATGGACCCGGAAAACATCTCGAGAATCCTTCACTTCTTAACCCCGATGCGGCATAGTGCGCACATGAGGCGGTCTGTTCGTTCATCGCCAGATAAGGAGCCGAGGGGCAGGCTGTCCAGCATGCTCGTTCGTGTTTCATTGATGGCGCTTCTGCTCGCCGCCCCTTCGCCGCCCACGCTCCAGCCCGTCGCGGCGCAGCAGACGTTGATGCCGCTGCCCCCGCCATCGCCCCGGATCGCGCAGGCCATCGCCGAGTGGGACCGGCTGCGCCAGAGCGATTCGTTCGCCTTTTCCGACTATGCGGCCTTCCTGACCGCGCATCCCGGCTGGCCGGGCGAAAGCGCGATGCGCCGCGCCGCCGAGCGCGCGCTCAGCCCCGACACGATGGAGCCGCGCCAGGTCGCCGGTTTCTTCGATCGCTTCCCGCCGCTGAGCAACGCCGGGCAGGCGCGCTATGCCGAGGCCCTGGCCGCGCTCGGCCGCGCCGACGAGGCCCGCGCCGCCGCGCGCAAGGCCTGGACCTCGGGGGCGCTTTCCACGCTCGACGAAGGGCGGGTGCTTTCGGCCTTTGGCGGCTATTTCACGCTCGCCGATCAGGACGAGCGGATGGACCGGCTGCTCTGGGCCAATTCCACCACTGCGGCGCAGCGACAGTTCCAGCTCGTCTCGCCGAACAGGCGCGACCTGTTCGCCGCGCGCCTGGCGATGCGGACGCGCGCGGCCGATGCCGAGATGCTCGTCGCCCAGACCCAGGCGCTGGGGATGAGCGACGCGGGTTATGTCGCCGATCGCGCGCTGTGGCTGCGCGCCACCGGGCGCACGGCCGAGGCGCAGGCGATGCTCGCCGCGCCGCGCCGGCTGACGACCCGCCCCGTCGATGCCGAGAAATGGTTTGAGACCTTGCTGTCCTTCACGCGTGAGGCGCAGGACAGCGGCCAATATCTGACCGCATGGAATATCGGCCGCCAGGTCGACGATGCGTTGCCGGCCGGCGCGATCGTGCGCGATCAGCCCTATGGCGTGCGCGATGATTATACGAGCGTCGTCTGGCGCGCGGGGATGATCGCCTTTTCCAACCTCAACCGCCCGGCCGACGCGATCGGCCTGTTCCAGCGCTATGCCGACGCCGCCAAATCGCCGCAGTCGCGGACCAGGGGCTATTATTGGGCGGGGCGCGCCGCACAGGCGGCCGGGCGCGATCCCCTGCCCTATTTCACGCAGGCCGCCGCTTTCGCCGACCAGTTTTACGGCCAGCTTGCGCTTGAGCGGCTGGGGCGGCCGGTGCTTGCCCCGCCCGCGCTTGCCGCCGAGCGTCCGACGCCCGCCGAGCGCCAGGCCTTCCTCAATCGCGAGATCGTGCAGGCCGCGCGCTGGCTGGGCATGAACGGGCGGTGGCAGGATCAGACCCAGTTCGTCCGCACCATTGCGACCAGCGTCGAAAGCCCGACCGAACATGCGCTTGCCGACGATCTGTCGCGGGCGATCGGCCGGCCCGACCTTGCCGTGATGGTCGCGCGCGCGCAGCGTAACGACGGGCGCAGCGACTATGTGCTCGTCGGTTTCCCGCAGGTGCCGGTGCCCCCGGCCAACCAGCCGTCATGGACGATGATCCACGCCATTGCGCGGCAGGAAAGCCAGTTCGACCGCGAGATCGTGAGCCACGCCGGCGCGCGCGGGCTGATGCAGCTCATGCCCGCGACTGCGCGCGAGACGGCGGGGAAGATCGGCGTCGGCTTCGACGCGGGCGCGCTGACCATGGACAGCGGCTATAATATCCAGCTCGGCTCCGCGCATTTCCAGCGGCTGCTCGACTATTTCGGGGGCAGCTATCCCCTTGCCGTCGCCGCCTACAATGCCGGCCAGGGCAATGTGAACAAATGGATCAGGGCGAATGGCGACCCGCGCGATTCGTCGGTCGACTGGACGCTGTGGATCGAGAAGATCCCCTTCTCCGAAACGCGCAACTATGTGCAGCGCGTGCTGGAGAACGCCGTCGTTTACGACACGCTCAACCCCGCGCGACAGCGGCAGGCCGCCAATGCGCCGCTTTCCTATTATCTCGGCAAGGGCTCGTCGGGCGGGCTGTGAGATTTTGAGCCTGGACCGCCCCAATTACATCACCCCCGCCGGCTATGCGGCGATGCGGGCGGAATATGACGCGCTGTTCGCGGTCGAACGGCCGCAGCTTGTCGAGACGATCAGTTGGGCGGCGGGCAATGGCGACCGGTCGGAGAATGGCGACTATATCTATGGGCGCAAAAGGCTGCGCGAGATCGACCGCACGCTCAATCGCCTGTCGCGCAAGATGAAGGCGGCCAGGATCGTCGATCCCGCCGCCCAGCCCGACAAGAGCCGCATCTATTTCGGCGCGACCGTGACCATCGCCGACGAGGACGACAATCACCGCACCGTCACCATCGTCGGCAATGACGAGGCCGACGCAGGCGCCGGCCGCGTCGGATGGGATTCGCCGATCGCCCGCGCGCTGCGCGGCGGGCGCGTCGGCGATCTGCGCCGCATCATGCTGCCGGGGGGCGAACGCGAATATGAAGTCATGGGGATCGAGTATCCGGGCTGATTCACCGCTGCCAACGTCATTGCGAGCGCAGCGCGGCAATCCAGACGATGCCCGAGATCGCGCCGCTGGATTGCTTCGCTGCGCTCGCAATGACGGCGGACGGACGGGCCCTCACCCTACCCCAGATTATCCTTCACCAGCCGTTCGAGTTCGGGGTCGCAGGGCGGCGGGCGCATGTCGACGCCTTTTTCGAGGCGGTCTGCGATCAGGTTGAGCGCGGCGATGCGCGCCGCCTTCTTGTGGTTGCCGTCGATCACGTGCCAGGGTGCCCAGCGGGTATTGGTCTGCTCGAACATGTCGTGCATCGCCTTCAGATAATCGGCGCGGCGGGCGCGGTTGCGGTAATCCTCGGCGCCGGTTTTCCAGCGCTTCCACGGATCGCCGAAGCGGTGGAGGAAGCGCTCGTCCTGCTCTTTCTGGGTGATGTGGACGAACAGCTTGACCAGCGTGGTGCCGTTTTCCTTCTGCTGCGCCTCGAACTCGTTGATCTCGTCATAAGCGCGCTTCCACTCCGCCTCGGTGCAGAAGCTCTCGACGCGCTCGACGAGGACGCGGCCATACCAGCTTCGGTCAAAGACGTTGATCTCGCTGCTGCCGGGAATACGCGTCCAGAAACGCCAGAGGAAATGCTTGTCCTTTTCCTCGGGCGAAGGCGCGCCGACCGGCCACACCT
The DNA here is from genome assembly GCA_003240855.1 of Sphingomonas sanxanigenens. Lineage (GTDB taxonomy): Bacteria > Pseudomonadota > Alphaproteobacteria > Sphingomonadales > Sphingomonadaceae > Sphingomonas_L > Sphingomonas_L sanxanigenens_A. Next base: position 16,108 of record QFNN01000045.1, on the reverse strand, counting down.
CGAAATAGCGCGGATCCCATTTTGCGGTGAGGCGCTGGATGATGCCGCCCTTGCCGGCGGCGTCCCAGCCTTCGAGCATCACGATCGCGCGGCGCTTGTGGACGATATAGGCGACCTGGATGCGCGCCAGCCGCTCCTGCACCTCGGCGAGCGCGACGGCATAGTCGCCGTCAAACTTCTCGCCCTTCTCATAGTCGTTGAGGTCGATCGCCATCCGCCACTCCGTTCGGCCTGAGCCTGTCGAAGGCCTTCTCTCCCCCCTTTTCGCTAACAAAGCGAAAAGGAAAAGAGGCTTCGACACGCGCCGCCCGAACGGTTTTGGGACAGTTTCGGCGCCACACCCCCGTCATTGCGAGGAGGCGTAGCCGACGAAGCAATCCAGCCGCGCGATGTCTGGCATCGTCTGGATTGCTTCGCTGCGCTCGCAATGACGGGGAAGAGGCCCCCCGCCCGTTGGCGGAAAGCCCCCTCCTCACCCCGCCTTGGGCGGCTCGATCACGCGGATGCTCAGCTCGCGAAGCTGCTTGGGCGTCGCGGGCGCCGGGGCCTGCATCATCAGATCCTCGGCCTTCTGCGTCATCGGGAAAACGATGACCTCGCGGATGTTCGGCTCGTCGGCCAGCAGCATGACGATGCGGTCGATGCCGGGGGCCGATCCGCCGTGCGGCGGCGCGCCGAACTTGAAGGCGTTGATCATGCCCGCAAAGTTGGTGTCGACCTGCTCCTTCGTGTAGCCGGCGATCTCGAACGCCTTGTACATGATCTCGGGGCGATGGTTGCGGATCGCGCCCGACGACAGCTCCACGCCGTTGCAGACGATGTCATACTGATAGGCGAGGATATCGAGCGGATCCTTGCTCTCCAGCGCCTCCAGCTCGCCCTGCGGCATCGAGAAGGGATTGTGCGAGAAGTCGATCTTCTTCGCATCCTCGTCATATTCAAACATCGGGAAATCGACGATCCAGCAGAACTCGAAGCGGTTCTTGTCGATCAGGTCGAGCTGCTCGCCCACGCGGGTGCGCGCGAGGCCGGCCAGCTTGGCGGCCTGCGCTTCCTTGCCCGCCGCAAAGAAGATGCCGTCGTCGGGGCCGAGGCCAAGGCTGTCGGCCAGCGCCGACATCTTGTCCTCGCCATGGTTCTTGGCGATCGGGCCGCCCCATTCCCCGCCCTTGCGCGTGGCGTAGCCAAGGCCGGCAAAACCCTCCGACTGCGCCCAGGCGTTCATGTCGTCGAAGAACTTGCGGCTCTTCTCGGCGGTGCCCGGCGCGGGGATGGCGCGCACCACGTCGCCGCTCTCGACGATCGAGGCGAAGCGGCCGAAGCCCGATCCGACGAAGTGGCTCGACACGTCCGAAATCAGGATCGGGTTGCGCAGGTCGGGCTTGTCGTTGCCATATTTCAGCATCGATTCACGGTAGGGGATGCGGCGGAACGGCAGCGCGCTGACCGTGCGGCCCTTGCCCTGCCAGTCGGCGAATTCCTCGAACAGGCCGTGAAGCACCGGCTCGATCGCCGCGAACACATCATCCTGCGTGACATAGCTCATCTCGAAATCGAGCTGGTAGAACTCGCCCGGCGAGCGGTCGGCGCGCGCATCCTCGTCGCGGAAGCAGGGCGCGATCTGGAAATAGCGGTCGAAGCCCGCGACCATCAGCAACTGCTTGAACATCTGCGGCGCCTGCGGAAGCGCGTAGAACTTGCCCGGATGGACGCGGCTGGGGACCAGATAGTCGCGCGCGCCTTCGGGCGACGAGGCGGTCAGGATCGGCGTCTGGAACTCGGTGAAGCCCTGATCGATCATCCGGCGGCGGACCGATGCGATCACGTTGGAACGCAGGACGATATTGTTGTGCAGCCGTTCGCGACGCAGATCGAGATAGCGATAGCGCAGGCGGATATCCTCGGGATATTCGGCCTCGCCCGCGACCGGCATCGGCAATTCCTGCGCGGCGGACTGCACGGCCACGCTGTCGGCCCGGATCTCGATCGCGCCGGTCGGCAGGTTGGGATTGATCGCCTCGTCGGCGCGCTTCACCACGCGGCCGGTGACGGTTACGACCGATTCCGCGCGCACGCGCTCCAGCACCTTGAAGGCTTCCGAATCGACGTCGGTCACGATCTGGGTCAGGCCGTAATGATCGCGCAGATCGACGAACAGCAGCCCGCCATGGTCGCGCTTGCGGTGGACCCAGCCTGAAAGGCGAACCGTTTCGCCGACATGGGTTTCGCGCAGTTCGGCGCAATTGTGGGTGCGATAGGCGTGCATCTTTTGGCTTCCAGACTTGGGAAAATCAGTTTTTGTGCGTGCTGGGCGCTACAGACACGGGATGAGTGTTTGTCAAGGCGCAGCGCGGCGCTATGGGCTTTACATGCACATTCATCCGCTTGTCACAGACAGCAAGACTCTCGCCGATCTCTGCGCCCGGCTGGCGCGCTCGCCCTATGTGGCGGTCGATACCGAGTTCATGCGCGAAAACAGCTATTGGCCCGATCTCTGCCTGATCCAGATCGCCGACGCCAACGAGGCGGCGGCGGTGGACCCCAAGGCGCCGGGCATCGACCTGCGGCCCCTGCTCGATCTGATGGTCGACAATGAGGATGTGCTGAAGGTTTTTCATGCCGGCGGGCAGGATGTGGAAATCGTCTATAACCTCACCGGCAAGACGCCGCACCCGATCTTCGACACGCAGATCGCGGCGATGGCCATCGGCCAGGGCGAGCAGATCGGCTATTCCAACCTGATCGACAGTTGGCTGGGCATCCAGCTCGACAAGGGCGCGCGCTTCACCGACTGGGGCCGCCGCCCGCTCGACAAACGCCAGATCGACTATGCTATCGGCGACGTGACGCACCTGATCCGCGTCTTTCCGATGATCCTCGAACGGCTGAGGAAACTCAATCGCGGCGAATGGATCGACGAGGAAATGGAGCGGCTGGCCGATCCGTCCAACTATCATAACGATCCCGAGGCGGCGTGGGAGCGGATCAAGGCGCCCAGCCGCAAGCCCGATACGCTCGGCCGGTTGAAGGCGCTGGGCGCCTGGCGCGAGCGCGAGGCGCAGGGCAAGGACATTCCGCGCGGCCGCATCGTCAAGGACGAAACGCTCGCCGATCTCGCCGCGCATCCGCCGCGCGAGCAGTCGGACCTGTCGCGCGTGCGCGGCCTGTCCGCAAGCTGGGCGGGCAACGACATTGGCGGGCGGCTGATGAAGGCGCTGGCCGAAGCCCAGCCGCTGTCCGCCGCCGAATTGCCGGGCCGCGACGATCGCAAGCCGGGGCTGGGCAAGGACGGCATCCTCGTCGCCGATCTGCTCAAGCTGCTGCTCAAGATCCGCTCGAAGGAAATCAACGTCGCCGCGCGCCTGCTCGCGCGCACCGACGATCTCGAACGACTGGCGGCGGGCGAGCGCGCGAACCTGCCGATCCTCGACGGCTGGCGCTATGAGCAGTTCGGTCGCGACGCGCTCGCGCTTGTCGAGGGACGACTGGCCTTTGCGGTCAGGAACGGCAAATTGCTGATGACGCGCGCCGAATGAGGAGAGTCGCGATGAAATCGATTTCATCGATCCCCGCCGCGGCCCTCGCCCTCACCGCCTGTGTTTCCCCTGACAAGGCAGCAGAAACTCCGCCTCCGCCTGTCGAGGCGCGGTGCGATCCCGCCGGCCTCTCCGATCTGGTCGGCAAACCCGCAACGCAGGCTCTGGCCGCCGGCGCGCTGCACCGCTCGGGCGCACGGATCATGCGCTGGAAAGCCCCCGGCATGGCGATGACGATGGACTATCGCGCCGACCGGCTGAACATTGCGATCGATGCGGGCAATCTCGTCACCGGCTTCGACTGCGGCTGAGTACGGATCAGCCGATCAGCTTCGCTTCCAGTCCCATCGCCGTCGCGAGCTGACGGTGACGGCGGACTACCGCTTCGCCGTAGAGCAGGCCCTCGTCGCCCGGCAACAGCAAGTCGATCGATCCCTTGCCGAGCGACAGCCGGCTGTGGCGCAGCGGATCGGCGACGCCGCCCGACAGCCTCTGCCCAAGCCGCATCGCCAACCCCCACTGCACGGCGCGCTGAAGGTCAACCGGCGCACAAAGCCGGTCGAACCCCGGTAACGGCAGCGCCCCGCCGCCAAAGCTGCTGAACAGCGCCTGCCCCAGCATCGCGCGGCCGCGCGGATCGATCGCCACCCAGTTGCCATGCACTGCGATCTCCAGCCCGCGTTCGGCCTTGAACTCGGGATTGGCGCGCCAGGCGACGTCGGCAAGCAGACAGGCGGCATGGCGGATGCGCGCATCCGTCGCCTTTTCGTGTGCAAAAACCGGCCCGATCCAGCGATTGAGCAGATCGCCATGCTCCGGAAAGCGGCCCGACCGCTCGCCTTCATCGCGGCAGGCGGCGATCAGCGGGTCGATCGCCCGCTCCTCGTCAGACAAGGCGCCGAACAGCAACCCCTCCCGCAGCCCGTGCGCCGAGACGACGAGTCCGTTCGGCTTGAGGTGGCGGACGATTGCCGACAACAGCGCCGCCGCCTCGCCCATCGTGCCAATGCGCCCGCCGGACAGCGAGGGCACCTGCTTGAGCCGGGGGCGGTCGATTTGCGCCAGCACGCGGACGAGGTGCTGGGGCGTGCGCGCGTCCATCTGATATTGGTGGATGATCGGCAGCGGATATTCGCCGAGGTGCATGTCGAGCCGCGCCAGCGCGCGCCACGATCCACCGACCATATAGAAAGGCAGACCCTGCGCATCCTTCAGCCAGGGGGCAGTCTTGAAATATTGGGCGACGCGGCGATCGAGCGCGCCATGCCCCTTCTTGTGAACGCCCTCGATCCTCAGCACGCCGAGGGGGAAGGAGACGCGATCGAAGATCGCCCCCTTTTTCACGCGCACCAGTTCAAGGCTGCCGCCGCCAAGATCGCCGACCACGCCGTCCGCCTCCGGAATAGCAGAGATCACGCCGTTGGCCGCCGCCTCCGCCTCTTCCTCGCCGGACAACAGGTCCACCGTCAGTCCCAACGCCTCGGCGCGCGCGATCAGATCGCCGCCATTGGAAGCATCGCGCACTGCGGCCGTCGCGACGGTGCGCGGCCGCTCGACCCCCATGCCGACGCAGAGCTGCCGGAAACGCCCAAGCGCAGTCGTCGCCATCTCCATCGCCGCCGCGTCGATCGCGCCGGTTTCGGCCAGCGACCGGCCAAGGCCCGCCATCACCTTTTCATTGAACATGATAGCCGGCGCGCGCGCCGGCCCGTCATAGACGACGAGGCGGATCGAATTGGATCCGATGTCTATGATCGCAGAACGGCGGGCGACCGGCGCAGGGACCGGCTCCGGCGAGCGCTCCGGCTTGCGGAACAACAGATTAGCCACGCCGCCGCCGCAAATGAAGCTTGGGTACCGCATCGCTATGTTCAAGCGCCTGGCCCCGCCCTGAAAGCGAAGGATTGGTCATGAAATAGCGGTGGAGGTTGAACGGCCGATCACCAGGCCGGTCGCGCTCATAGCTGCCGTCGGGATGAAGTTCCCAGCTCTGCTCATTGTCGATCAGATTGGCGACCATCACCTGATCGAGCACCTGATCATGCACTGTCGGATTGAGAATCGGCATCATATATTCGACGCGCCGATCGAAGTTGCGCGGCATCCAGTCGGCCGAGGAAATGAATACCTTCGCGCCGTCATTGGGCAGCGCCCGGCCATTGCCGAACGCCCAGATGCGGCTGTGCTCAAGGAAGCGGCCGACGACTGATTTCACGCGGATATGATCGGACAGCCCCGGCACGCCGGGCCGGAGGCAGCAGATGCCGCGCACGATCAGGTCGATCTCTACACCGGCAGCGCTCGCCGCATAGAGTTTTTCGATAATCGCGGGATCGACGAGCGAGTTCATCTTCGCCCAGATCCCACCCCGCTTGCCGGCACGGACATTGTCGATCTCGGCGTCGATCAGCGCGGACAATTTTTCGCGCAGCCCATGCGGAGACATAGTTAGCAGCTCGAGGTCGCTCGGTTCAATATAGCCGGTGATGTAGTTGAACAATTGCGCCGCATCGCGTCCAGCGCGCGGATCGGCGGTGAAGAAGCTGAGATCGGTGTAGATGCGCGCCGTGATCGGGTGATAATTGCCCGTGCCGAAATGACAGTAGGTGCGATAGCTGCCCCCTTCGCGCCGCACGACCATCGAGATTTTGGCGTGCGTTTTCCAGTCGATGAAGCCGTAGACGACCTGCACGCCCGCGCGTTCAAGCGCCGAAGCCCAGAGCAGGTTCTGCTCCTCGTCGAAACGAGCCTTCAATTCGACCACCGCCGTCACCGATTTGCCCGCCTCGGCCGCTGCGATCAGCGCATTGATGACCGCCGACTGCTTACCTGCGCGGTAGAGCGTCTGCTTGATCGCCACCACGTCGGGATCGGCCGCCGCCTGCTTGAGGAAAGCGAGTACGACGTCGAACGTTTCATAGGGGTGGTGGACGATGATGTCCTTGCTGCGGATAGCCGCGAAGCAGTCGCCGCCATGCTCACGGATGCGCTCGGGGAAACGCGGCGAGAAAGGCGGAAACTTCAGATCGGGCCGGTCCTCCTCGACAAGCTGTTCGAGGTCGCCGATGCCCAGGAAACCGCCCGTCTCGGTAACGATCGCGTCATTGCCGCCCAGTTCGGTATTGACCAGGGTCTCGAGCTCATCGGGCATCGCCGTCTCAAGCTCGAGCCGGATCACCCTGCCCCGCCGCCGCCGCTTGATCGCACTGCGGAAGTAGCGGACCAGATCCTCGGCCTCTTCCTCTATCTCGATGTCGCTGTCGCGGATGATGCGGAAACAACCCGACCCCAGCACTTCATATCCCGGGAACAGCAGGTGCTGGAAGCAGCGGATCAGCGTTTCCATCGCGACGTAGCGCGCCTCATCGCCCGGCAGGCGGACGAAACGCTGCAGCGTGGCGGGAAGCATGACCAGTTCCCTGATCTCCTGCCGGTCCGACAGGCGGACGAGATCGAAGATGATCGACAGCCCCTTGTTGGGGATGAAGGGAAAGGGGTGCGCGGGATCGAGCGCCTGCGGCGTGAGCACGGGGAAAATCTGGTCGCGAAAATGGCTTTCGAGCCAGCTCAACGCCTCGCCGTCCAGTTCATTGGCGCGCAGAACGAAGATGCCGCTCTCGCGCAGCATCTCGCGCAGGTTGCGCCATTCGGCGCGCTGGGCGGACATCAGCGAATCGGCACTCTCCGCGATCGCCGACAATTGCTGGGTGACGGTCAGGCCATCGGGGGAGCGTTCCTCGACCTGCTGGAGTTGCTGCCCCTTGAGCCCCGCGACGCGGACCATGAAGAACTCGTCGAGGTTGTTGCCCGAGATCGACAGGAAACGCAGCCGCTCAAGCAGCGGGTGCGAGGGATTGCCCGCTTCTTCAAGCACGCGGCGGTTGAACGCGAGCCAGCTCAGCTCGCGGTTGAAATATCGCGAACCGCCATCGGCGGGGGCATCGCTTTCCATTATCGGTAGGGCGGTTGCCATCAGGCCGAATCCTCTTGTCCGTCAATCAGTCGAAGTTCCGCCAATGTGGCGCGGGCAAGTTTCAACGACAAGCGCGTCCGGCGCGAAAGTGCGGCCTGATCGAGCGCATCGACGACGCGGATCAGCCCGACATGGCTGCGTTCGACGCGCGGTACCAGCCAGGGGATGAGATCGGGCGGCGGCATGAGATTGCGCTGGATCAGCAGTTTTTCGACAAGCGCGCCGACAAGCTGATCGTCGGGATCGCCGAGCGCGACCACCGGCGTAGCACCCAGGCGCGATCGCAGATCGGGCAGGCGCACGCGCCACGCGGGCGGCGGCTGATCGGCGATCATCAGCAGCGGCAGCCGCTGCTCCTGCGCCGCGTTCCAGGCGTGGAACAATTCCTCCTCGTCGCGGCGATCGGCTTCGTCGATCAGCCGCCCACCGCTTTTCCGCGCGAAAAGCCGGCCGAGCAGGCTGCGCCCCGACTTGCGCGGACCGGTGAGGATCGTCGCCATCACCGGCCAGGCCCCCCAATGATCGAGATGACGGACGGCGGCGGCATTGCTGTCGCCGACGATGAAATCCTGCTGGGTCTCGCCGGCGGGCCAGTCGAGCGGCAGGGCGATCTGGCTCATTGCCGTCCGGTCGTGCTCGGGCTTGGCGACGGCGGAGCGGCCGCGCGCCGGATGCGGATCGTATCGCCGGCGCCCTGCACCTGCCAGCCGCGCGCGGCAAGGGCCGAACGGAACGCGGCGACATCGCCCAGCACCGTCACCTTCATCACCGAAACGCCGCCCAGCGCGAGGCTGGACGTAACGGCGGACTTTACGTCGGGCACGCCGCGCAGCGCCGCTTCGACCGCATCCACCGAAGCGGCGTCGGGCGTGTCGAATTGGACAGTCACGGTCGCCGCGCCCGCAGTCGGCGCGCCGCCGACGAGTGCGGTATTCTCTTCCGGAGCCAGCGCCAGGCTGTCCTCCAGCGCGTCGGTATCGACCGGCTCCTCGATCACCAGCGACGGATCGGGGCGAAGCTGCCCCATCGCGAGGGCCTGCGCATAAAGCGCATCGATCCGCCTGACGCCTTCGTCGAGCAGCTTGGGCAGCGCATCGGGATTTTCGACGCGCAGGGCGAAACGCCCGATCAGCCGCTTGTCAGGCCCGTGGAAAGCCGTGAAACGCCCGATCACAGGGCCGCCGGGCCACAGCCGCTGAAGCTCGACCTGCGGGACCAGAACGTCGGCCGCGCCATAGCCGTCGAGCAGGAAGCGCCACCAGCCGCGGCCAGGGCGCAGCGTTTGCGCATTGTTGAGGAGCAGCGGATCGGCTCCGGTGCCGGTCGCACGGACATAATCGATGCTGCTGTTGCCGGTGCGGAAACGCGCCCAGGCTTCCTGCCAGGGATTGCGCAGTTCAAAGCTCTGCGCCGCGCCGCCGCTCCATTCCACCGGGATGACGAGCATCGGGGCCGAACGCGCGGCCTGCCCGCCAATGCCGAGAACCTCGCCGGTGCGCGCACGATCGAACAACACGCCCAGCCGCGCGACATAACGGTGCGGGCCGATCTGCTCATCCTCGACGACAATGCCCGCGACCATGCTGTCGAGCGCCGAATCGGACAGCGCTGGCGCCGCGCCGCCATGCGTGCGCTGCCACAACAACTGCCAGCCCTTGCGCTGCGCCAGTCGCCACCCCCCCAATCGAGCGGCGTCGGCGGTGGGAGCGGAAATATCGACCTCGACCCCGCTCACCTCAAGGCTCGACGAGCTGTCGATCGGCGGAACGCCGCGGTTCGATCCTTCCAATTGAGCGCGCACCACCGCGCTCAGCCCCGCTAAAAGCGAGAGGGCGACGAGCGGCGGGGTCAGTCTGGACAAGCGCGGCATTGCGATCACGGCGCCCTTCTGGCGTGTTGGCGGTGGAAATCCAAGCGCGTTGTGGCTAGGCGGCACAGATGACCGACGACAAGCCCTATACATATGCCCAGGCGGGCGTCTCGATCGCCGCCGGAAACGCGCTGGTGAAAGCGATCGCGCCGCTTGCGAAAGCCACGCGCCGCCCCGGCGCCGATGCCGAACTCGGCGGCTTCGGCGGATTCTTCGACCTGAAGGCGGCGGGCTATGACGATCCGCTGCTCGTCGCCGCCAATGACGGCGTGGGCACCAAGCTCAAGCTCGCGATCGAGCATGGCCGGCACGACGGCGTCGGCATCGATCTTGTCGCCATGTGCGCCAATGATCTGATCGTGCAGGGCGCGGAACCGCTGTTCTTCCTCGATTATTATGCGACCGGGAAGCTGGAAGCCGGCGTTGCGGAGCGCGTGATCGCGGGCATCGCCGAGGGCTGCCGAATCGCCGGCTGCGCGCTGATCGGCGGCGAGACGGCAGAGATGCCCGGCATGTATGCGGCGGGCGACTATGATCTTGCCGGTTTCTGCGTCGGCGCGGTCGAACGATCGCAGGCGCTGACCGGCAAGCGGGTGAAGGCGGGCGACGCAATCCTCGGCCTCGCTTCGTCGGGCGTGCACAGCAATGGCTTCTCGCTCGTTCGCCGCCTCGCGGCCGACAAGGGCTGGAAGCTCGACCGCCCGGCCCCGTTCGATATCGAGACGCTGCTGATCGACGCGCTGATGGCGCCCACGCGACTCTATGTGAAGTCGCTCCTCCCGCTCGTCCGCGCGGGCAAGGTCGCCGCGATGGCGCATATCACGGGCGGCGGCCTGCTCGAGAATATCCCGCGCGTCCTGCCCGAAGGGCTTCATGCGCATGTCGATGCCGATGCGTGGCCGCAGCCGCGGCTGATGGCCTTCCTGCAGGCGCAGGGCGCGATCGAGCCCGAAGAAATGGCGCGCACCTTTAACTGCGGCGTCGGCATGGCGATCGTCGTCGCCGAAAGCGAGGTTGCGGAGGTCAGCGCCGCGCTGACGGCGGCAGGCGAGACGGTGTTCGGCATTGGCCGGATCGAAGCGGGCGCGCGCGGCTGCACCGTTGCGGGCGGCGCCGAGACATGGAGCGCCCGCGCCGCCTGGTCGGCCACGCATGACGCCTGACCGCGCCAGGGTCGGCGTTCTTATTTCCGGGCGAGGATCCAACATGATCGCGCTCGCAGAGGCGGCGCGCGATCCGGCCTGTCCCTATGAGGTCGCCTTAGTCGGATCGAACGATCCCGAAGCCGCCGGGCTGAAAGCGGCCGCAGCGATGGGTATCCCCACTTGGGCGCACAGCCATGTCGGCCTGAAGCGCGCAGAGTTCGACGCGCTTGTCGATGCGGCGCTGCGCGAGGCTGGCGTCTCCTTCGTCGCCCTGGCCGGCTATATGCGCCTGCTCTCGCCGGGATTCGTCGAGAAATGGGCAGGCCGGATGATCAACATCCACCCCTCGCTCCTTCCCAAATATAAGGGGCTCGACACCCATGCCCGCGCGATCGAGGTGGGCGATACGGTCCACGGCGTATCGGTGCACGAAGTGACAGCGGAGCTGGACGACGGCCCTGTGCTCGCGCAGGCTGAGGTTCCGGTCCTTGCCCACGATACCCCGGAAAGCCTTGCCGCGCGCGTGCTGATCGAGGAACATAAGCTGTATCCAAGGGCGCTTGCGGAGTTCGTGTCGCGTGCTCAGTTCCGATCTTGCAGCAGCGCTTGAGCGCGTACGCGCCATTGCGCTGACGCTTCCCGAAACCGCTGAACGACTTTCGCGCGGCGCGCCGGGATTCCATATCGTGAAGGGCAAGTTCTTCGCCTATCTGTGGCATAATCATCATGGCGACGGCGATACGGCGGTCGTGGTCAAGACGTCAGGGCTTGAGGAGCAGGCGATGCTGGTCGAGGCTGATCCCGATTTTTATTATTCGCCGCCCTATCTCGGCCCCGCCGGCTGGGTGGCGATGCGTATCGGCGCGGCGGAGGCAGACTGGAGCCGCGTCGGCGACCGCATCGTGCAAAGCTGGAAAATGGTCGCGCCCGCGCGGCTGCTAGAGGCAGGCGAACGATGAGCGACGGACCAACGCCAGAGATTGAGGCGCACAAGGAACAGGCGGCCGAAGCGGCGGCGATTCGGCGGCGCTGGATCACGCTGGGCGAAGCGCTGGGCGTGGTCGCGGTGATCATCTCGGCGCTGACGCTTTGGAACAACTATGCCGACCGCACCGCCCAGCGCGCCGACAAGCAACATGACGAGCAAGCCGCCGACGCGAAGGCCGCGACGCTCGCGCTGAAGGCCAGCACAGTCCGTGGCGGCAAAGCGCTGTCGCTCAGCCCGGTGAAGGGTGATCAGGTGATCCAGGGCCAGAATATCGCCTTCCCGACGCCGCTTGATGTGCGCTCCGTCGAAACAGCGGGCGACGCGCGCATCGATTCGGCATGGTTCGGCGATCGCCTGAAGAAGGCGCGGACCGACGCGAGGATGGGCGAAAAGACGCGCGGCGACGCTCGCCTCCCCGTCGCGATCACCACGCGCTACCTGGTCGATGGCGCCCCGCACAGCGACGTCGCCATCTACGACATCGGCTATGTCCTCGACGGCAAGATGTTCGGCGGGGCCACGATCCGCCTGCGCGGCCTGTCGCTGGTCGAGCATGTCAGCGAGGACGACGCGCGCAGGAAGATCGACGCGCGCTGGAAAGCGATTTCGTCCGTGAAGTGAGGCCGGCCTAAAGAGCCAGCGCCAGCACGAAATCCTCAAACGTCTCGTCCCCGACGCGGAAGGCGCGTTCGCCGATGATCGCGGCGCCCTGCCGTTGATAGAAGGCGATCGCCTTTTCATTCTGCTTGGCGACGCCGATCAGCAGGCGCTTCTTGCCTCGTGCGCTCGCCTCGTCGGCGACCGCCGCGAACAGACGCTTCCCGGCGCCGCCACCCTGATAGCGCGACAGCAGATAAATGCGACGAAGCTCGGCATCGGCGGGTCCGGTCTCTACCGGCAGGTCGGGCGGGGTGAGCAACGCGAAGCCGATGGCCGCACCGCGATCCGCCTCGGCGATCCACAAGGCGCAGTGGGGATCGGCCAGGAAGGTGGCATAGCTCGCCGTGTCGTGGCGCTCGCGGACATGTGCGACGATATCGTCGCCCGCGATCATCCAGGCATAGGTTTCGAGGAAAGTGGCGGCGCCGACCAGAGCCAGCGCCGCCGCATCCTGAGGGCCGCAGCGGCGGATGCCACGCGGCGCAGGATCAGCCGACAATTTCTTCCGGCTTGAAAAAATAGGCGATCTCGATCGCGGCATTCTCTTCGCTGTCCGAACCGTGAACGCTGTTCGCCTCGATCGATTCGGCCAGTTCCTTGCGGATCGTGCCCGGCTCGGCATTGGCCGGGTTGGTCGCGCCCATGATGTCGCGGTTGCGCTGCACGGCGTTCTCGCCCTCGAGCACCTGCACGACGACAGGGCCCGAGATCATGAAGCTAACCAGATCGTTGAAGAAGGGGCGTTCCTTGTGGACAGCGTAGAAGCCCTCGGCCTGATCCTTGGTCATCTGGATGCGCTTCGAGGCGACGACGCGCAGGCCGGCCTCCTCAAGCATCTTGGTGACGGCGCCGGTCAGGTTACGACGCGTGGCGTCGGGCTTGATGATCGAAAAGGTGCGAGTCGCGGCCATGGCCGTTGGGCTCCATGTCTGGTTGAGGATGGATTAGGGGAAAGTGGCGCTCCCCTAGTCGCTCGGGGGCGCTTCCGCAAGCGCGGGCTTCAGGCCACCCGGCTCCAGCGGCCGGATTCGTCCTGCTTCCAGTAGCGGCGCTCGACCCCATCGCGGTCGGCGAGCGACCGCCAGGCAGCGCGCGCGGCCTCGATCGCCTCGTCGTCGAAGAAGTGGAAGGCGCGATCGAAGCCCGTCGCCTCTTCGCGCCACAGGCCATCGACCAGCGCGATGTTACGCGCGGCGTTCAGCGACACGGGACCGGGAGCGATCAGCACCGGCTGGTCGGACTCGTCGCCCGCGCCAACCTGGGCATGCGGCAGAAAACTGTCAGCGGCGTAGGACCACAGCATACGGTCGAGCGCATCGCGTTGCGCGGCGTCGGCGGCGACCACCAGCAGGCGGCCGCCGCCCTCTACCACGCGTTCGGCGATGCGCGGCAGCACCGCCTCAATGGGGCGGGCGGTCAGGTGGTAGAAATCGACCTGCACCGCCCGGCGCTCACTTCTCGAAATTATCGGCGACGAAGCGATCGAGCAGGCGCACGCCGAAGCCGGTTGCGCCCTTGTCCCAAACCGCGCCGGGCTTGTCGGCCCAGACCATGCCGGCGATGTCGAGATGCGCCCAGCGCACGCCTTCGTGGATGTAGCGCTTGAGAAACTGCGCCGCGGTGATCGAGCCGGCGCCACGCGGGCCGACATTCTTCATGTCGGCGATCGGGCTGTCGATCAGCTTGTTATAAGCGTCGGAGAGCGGGAAGCGCCACAGCGGATCACCGGCCGCCTTGCCCGCCGCGAGCAGCTCGTCAGCCAGCGAATCGTCGTTCGAGAACAGCCCGCCATGCTCGCTACCAAGGCTGATGATCATCGCGCCGGTCAGCGTCGCGAGGTCGACGATCGTCTTGGGTGCATATTTTTGCTGGACCCAGGTGAGCGCGTCGCACAGCACCAGCCGCCCTTCGGCATCGGTATTGATAACCTCGATCGTCTGCCCCGACATGGAGGTGACGACATCGCCGGGACGCTGGGCGTCGCCATCGGGCATATTCTCCACAAGGCCGCAAACGCCCACGATGTGCGCATTCGCCTTGCGCAGCGCGAGCGCCTTGATCGCGCCTGCCACAGCGCCGGCGCCGCCCATGTCCCATTTCATGTCTTCCATGCCCGCAGCGGGCTTGATCGAGATGCCGCCAGTGTCGAAGGTTACGCCCTTGCCGACGAAAGCCACCGGGCTTGTTTCCGCCCCGCCAGTGCCATCCCAGCGCATCACCAACAGACGCGGCGCGCGGCGCGATCCCTGCGCGACGCCGAGCAGCGCGCCCATGCCGAGCTTGCGCATGGCCGGCTCGTCGAGCACTTCAATCTCCACGCCCAGATCGCGCAGGTGGAGGCAGCGTTCGACGAAGCTTTCAGGATAGAGGATATTCGCCGGCTCGGTGACCAGTTCGCGCGTGAAGGCCACTCCCTCGGCCACGGCGCTGGCGATTTCCCAGGCCGCTTCACTGCCTTCGGGCGCGCCGACAATGACGATCTCGTCGAGCGTCGGCTTGGCCTTCGCGGGCAGCTTGGTGCGATAGACGTCGTAGCGCCAGCCGCGCAGCACGAGACCCGTGGCGAGCGAAGCGACACTCTCGGCGGTCAGCGTCGCGCCGGTCAGGTCCACGACAAGCTTCTCAGCGCCCGAGGTCAGCAGGCGCGCGGTCAACGCCGCGCCGACGCGTTCGAGGTCGCGGATCGAACCCGCGCCCGCGCCCGTTACCAGCAGGCGACGCGATTCCCCATCGACCCGCGCGAAAAGCTCCGCGATCGCTCCGGCCTCGCCTTCAAACCGCGCCGCCTTGACCGCCGCCGCCGCCAGCGCTTCGTCCTGCGGATCGAGCCCGGAAACCCTAGGCGGCTGCGCGCCCCCGCTCGGTGACAGAATCGCAAGATCGAAGGCGCCTTCGGGGCGCGCTGCAGCGAAGCTCAAACGCATCAGTCTTCCTTACTTGTTCTTTTCAGCCCATGGGCGTGCGCCGACCATGTAGGACAGCTTGGCGCGAAATTGAACCGCCGCACCCCAAGAGATTGCGGGCCGCCTCTTCCGGTGCGATAGGCGGCGTTTCAGACGCCGTCGAAGGCGGGTCAAAGGGGTTGGTGTGTCGAGCAGTCGGTCGTTTCTTTTTGTGGCTCTGCCCGTCGCCGCCGGCCTCGTTTCGTCCGCCGTCAACGCGCAGGATCTTGGCCCGCGCCAGAGCCTGCCGCCGCCGCCCTCGCCTACGGCCGCAACCGATCAGGATAATGTCGTCGAGTTCAGCGCCGACCAGATTCTCTATGGCCGCGACGATGATATCGTCACCGCATCAGGCGACGTGCGCATGTTCCGCGAAGGCAACCGGCTGCGCGCCGACAAGGTGGTGTGGAACCGGAAGTCGGGTCAGGTGACAGCCACCGGAAACGTCGCCGTCACCAATCCGCAGGGCGATGTCGCCTATGGCGATTCGACCGACCTCACCGACACGCTGAAGGACGGCGTCGTCGAGAACCTGCTGATCGTGATGGAGGATGGCGGCCGGCTCGCCGCGCTGCGCGGCACCCGCAAGGACAATATCTCGACGCTTGATCACGCGGCCTACACGCCGTGCGCGGTCGTCGACGACAAAGGCTGCCCCAAGAACCCTACCTGGAAGGTCAGCGCGGCGCGCGTGATCTATAATCCCGACAAGGGGCGCATCTATTATCACGGCGCGCGGATCGAACTGTTCGGGCTGCCGCTGATCCCGCTGCCCGGGCTTTCCAGCCCCAGCGATAACAGCGCTGGATCGGGCCTGCTGGTGCCTGACGTCCAGTATAACCGGGTCAACGGGCTCGACATCGCCCTGCCCTATTATTTCCAGGTCGCCCCCAATCGCGACCTGACAATCACGCCGCACTTCTACACTGGCGTGCTGCCGCTGCTCGATGTGAAATATCGCGCGCTGACCAGCAAAGGCGCTTACCAGATCACG